>JAKLQT010000110.1 GCA_022013205.1 Candidatus Omnitrophota bacterium
AACTTCAGGGGAGAGGGAAAAAATCATAAAAAGGATATTTGAATTGCAGATTGAAGAAAATGGAGTTTTTGTAGAAAAAGCGAAGATAGAACTCGAACAGATAAAGGGGAGAACCCCAAGTAATCTTCTTGGAAAATTTATGAATGCGTTTGGAACGACTATACTATTTTTATTAATCTGGGCTAAAGCAGGAAATGCGTCAAATAACGCATTTTTTCCAAATAGCGTAATGAGCGACTGGATAACTGGGGGAGTTATTATTGCAGGAGCAATGGGTCTCTCATGGCTGTGGAACAAACTTACCTGGTTCAAAAGCACAGAGCAGAGAACTGTGCAATTAGTTGATCGGGCGGTAAGAGAGTATGAAAGAGTTAAGCATAATGTTAATTTGATCAAGATGGAAAAATTTTATGCAAATTCATCATTTAAAGATCAACGTGTTATTATTGATACAATAAGAGAGCGGATTCGCTTAAATCCGGATAAGATAAACGCGAGTATCTTTGAGCCTTTCTTTATGAATATTTTAAAATTCGGGCCGAAAAACGTGCTGCAAAATCCGCAAAGCAGCGCGAGTGAACAATGGAAGATTAAAAGCCCGGATAGTTTAAAGGCGCCCGCGGCAGCTATGAATTCTTCAATTAAAGGCGCGTTGAAAATTTATAATGAGCGCTATTTCTCTAGACATAATATAGATATAAAAGCTGTTTCTTTTGAGTTATCGCGGCTGGTATTAAATCTGACACTCAGAAATACGCTGCATGAAAGAACCGTTTTTGTGAAGCATTTGCAGGGAAACGCGGCGTTGACAAAATATATTAATGCTGATCAGGCGGAAAAACTTTATACAATAATTGTTGATGAAATGCCTGTAACATTAAAATCTAAAGATGATATTATGTTAAAAATTATTGAAAAAGAACTTGCAAAATTAAGAGGCGAAATCAACGCGGCAAAAGCCGCGAGCGAGATTACTCCTTTTTTAACACAAATCATTTCAAGCCTGGGAGATACTGGCAGGACAAAGATAATTTTGCGGTTTATGCTTTCATCCTCTCCAGCGCTGTGGAAGAGTATTATTGAAAAGGGCCAATGGGATGGTTTCTTTACGAGTCTTAATGAGAAGCTGATAAACGGTGTCGCGAAGCAGGTGGCTTTTAGTGATAGTTACGCGGTAATTAAGAGAGAAATAAAAAGACGGGGGTTGGATGATATTGATGCTGATGAAGAAGTATATGAAATGTTTTATAGAGCTATTGAAGCTGAAACAGAAGGGCTGAGATTTGCCGCACTATCCAGCCTTGAGGATCTTTCAAGAACAGAAAGCGGTACCAATCGATTAGTTGAATCCCTGGAGGAATATTTGCGTACTGAGGGGTCTAATATCAGTATGGATCTTGAGAAAAAAATCATTGCTGTGGTTGAAAAACTAACTGAAGAAAAAAATAAGATGAAAGCAGCTGGAATCAACATAACTTCTGAACCTGTTCGGAATCAGGATGAGCTGCTGCCGAAAACTGTTGAAAGTAAAAGGGAGACAGTTATCGCTGCAGATACTAAAAATGCTACTGCAGAAACAGCCCCTAAAATCGAGATTAATAAAGCATACCTTAAGTCAATGTTCATGAATGTTAATATGATCGGGTATGCGATATAGTTCCTTGTTTTAAAATAAGAGGATATTATTATAGGCGGAAGCATAAAATTTTATTAAAGATAATTAAAAAGTTATGAAGGAAAAAAACGAAAGAAGAAAATATAAAAGGATTAAAATCTCAAAAGTCGGGGCTGATTACCGGCTTGTTGATTTTAACTTCTGGGCGGAATCACGTTCTCGAGGCAGCAATGCGCTTAAGGATATAAGCCTGGGAGGTATTTCATTCAGCACAAATGATGCGATGCCTCAGGATTCACTTGTCAGCCTTAACCTTAAACTAGGAGATGTTGTAAAGGTAGGTGATGTTTACGGCAGGGTTGTCAGGATGAGAGAAATTAAAAATAATGAATATGAGATCGGTATAAATTTTTCCTGGTGGGATAAAGAAGAAGACAGAAAAAATCTTGCCATGATGCTTGAAGATAGGCCTTTGCCTTTTAAAGCAGGATAACGCTTTTTGTCTTGTTCTGAAATAGTTGACAATTTTTAACAGTTACTATCAGTTACAAACGGTTAATATCAGGTTACTAACAGTTGCATAAAAAACAATGCCTTCCTTCTATGTTTCTCCCCCATAAAAATATCAGCAAAAAAATATTCATCACAGAAGATATAGAGTTGAGGGAGAAAAACTAATGCATAATTCTATCTCGTCGATTCATTGCTTTCACTCTGCGTGAAATGGTCATTCAGATCATTTCCATGCTTTCAGAAACAGTATCGGTTGCTGATAGATATACAAAAAAGCATCGTGAACGATTACAAAATTTATCGCTTAAGATCGCAGAGCATTTAGGCCTTGAGGAAAAACAGCTTGAGCATTTAAGATTTGCCGCCCTTTTGCATGATGTGGGCAAGGTAGGGGTTCCGATTCATATTCTTATTAAAAGGGTGAAACTTACTGAGGAGGAGTGGCAGAAGATAAAGGAGCATCCTAAAAAAGGAGCGGATATTGTCAGACAGTTAAACGGGTTCGAAGAAGTGGCTGAGATTATCGAACAGCATCAGGAAAGATTTGACGGTAAGGGATATCCGCTTGGCTTATCTAAGGGCCAGATCAAAAAAGAGGCCACGATAATCAGCGTTGTTGATGCTTTTGATGCAATGACATCAGACCGCCCATACAGAAAAGCAATGAGTCACGAGGAAGCGATAGAAGAGTTAAAAGCGAACGCGGGAACTCAATTTGACCCTGATGTTGTCGAGGCTTTTGTCCGTATTATCGAGTCAGAATCGCGGAGCAGTACCGCTTAATAAATCTTTCCCCAAACCAGTAGTTTCTAACCCAGTCAAACTATAATTCTAGTTCATAACCTATTTATTTTTAATATGTTATGTCTATTACATTCTTTTAAAAAAACTGTTCTATCCCTTGTAAAAACAAATAAAATATGGTATACTTTTACAACTTTGTTATTTTCACTGAAACCAGTATTTTAACATGCTGTAAATAAAAGACTTACGTGAATAAGTACGGGGATAGATGAATAAATTTATAGTTAAGGTATTCACCAGATATATAAGTGTTTTACTTGTAAATGCGGTACTCTTTTCAGGCAATGTTTTTGCCTCTGAGAAGCCTATTGTCTACTGTTCAACGCTTAGCCCTAAAGTAGCGATCAGTGTGGCTGAATTCTCGCGGATTTTTGAAGTCAGATTTGCGATCGATATCGCTCTTTTGGGCAAGCAAGATAAAATCGATGAGCGTAAAGGCTATGCTAAAGGTTTCTATCGCTTGTCTTTTCAAACTCTTTTGCCTAAAGTGATTCAACGTCTTTTGGTAAATGGGATAAAATCACATATACTTTCAAAACTTACCATGGACAATGTAAGAAGCATTGATGTTGAAATGAAAGAAACAGGAGATCCGCATGTAAACCGGGCTTACCAGTTTTTTCAGCAAACAGGCGAAAGCAATCTTAATGATCTTGCTGATAATACACAGCTTATTGATTTTCTGCTTAAAACAATAGGTGGCAAACGCATAGACACGGCCGGGTTCCCCTCCCAGGGATACAGAACTCAAAGCGGGAAAATAAAGCGGGATAAAAAGGTAAGAGAGTGGTATTCTGTGGCAATTGCCGCTGTAAAAGGCGAACCAGCCAAGAATTTTTTGAGGAAACCTTTGTGGTTATTACGCAAGCTTTATTACCGCTATATACTTATTCATAAATTCGGAGATGAGCTGCGCAAAAGTGCGGCAAAAGGCGGCGCAGTAATTTTTTCAGTGTCTATTACACTGGAAGATGGAACTTTAGTTCAGAAGGAAATAACTATTGCTAAAAAAGATAATCAGATTGTTATTCAAACATCCAAAGAAAAACAAGTAACTAATGGGGATATCAGTGCTGAAGAGGAAGATGCTAAATTTTTATTCGAGCATCTTGATAGCCCTACAAGACAGCAATTGCATATACTCAGTGATCCGGAGAACGCAAATAACCAGGTAAATGATTTTCTAACAACCGCGCTTCTTTCAGACTCACTTTTGAAAGCTTTAGAAACATCCAGGAATAAATCAGGAGCGAATTTTACGCGAGCAGATCGTGTAGAAATAGAACAATTAGTAAGGCGTGTAATTAATTGGGCAGAGCGTACTCCTAAGCAAGGCGGAGTTCAGGAAAAGCAGCAGGCAGGTAAGCTTCTGCGCGAGATTATTGCGTCTGATGGTTATTTAAAAAATGGCGAGCCGGAAAAGACAGTATTGATAATTGAAGAAGCTTTTGGTTTGATTAAAAAACGCATGGAATGGCTGATTGAACGCATAAAGCGGCGTAATGATATTATTTTAGCAAAAGCTGTTTTTAGTCATGACCGGATTTTATATATTGAAGGATTAAAGAATAAAATTATTGAAACTCAAGGGCGTATCCGGCTTGGGCAAATGGGACAAGCGCGTGTTTTGCTTTCATTCCTTAAGAAAGAATTATCAAAGGAATACGAATTTAATACGCGGCATAATTTTGGCGCGAGTTTGAAGGATGTAATGGATGCTCTTGAACAAGTGGAAACGAAGCAGGTTTCTGAACAGGCTCTGGGACTTATCGAAGAAGTGGATTTTTACGTAAGACAGCAGGCGGATAATCTAAGGGCTATTTATAAATGGTTTACAGATAGAGGGTTTGATAAGTACAGCTCAGATTCTCAAATGAGTTATACCCAAATCCTCAGCGAAATCATTAAAGACTTAGACTCTATTCAAACACCAGGCATAAAATATTTAGATGTTATTAATGGTGTTATTTCTAAAATCGATAATTTAGGTAAATCAATTAACTCTAATGCCAAGGCTTCAGGTAAAATCAAGGGCGTGCAAGCGCAGATATTACCGAGATTAAGGGGAGTACGCAAAGCGCTTGTGCTGACCAGAGCGAAGGTTTTTTTACGCAATGTTAGGCTTAAACAGATGCAAGAGCGTAATTACCGTTATACTGATGTTTTTGATGCGAGAAATCAGCTTAAGCGTACGATAGGAATAAATAGGTTAAGCGGTTCTTACAATGAGTTAATAGAAGAAATCCAGGAAAATCTGAATACGCTATATGTACAGGTGTTAAATATGCAGCAGGATATCTTTGATCAGCAGGAGCCAAAGCAAATAGGTGATATTTTAAAACAGCTGCTTGAGGATAAAAAAGGAGAATTTGAACAGCGGAGCATAGTCAATAGGCTGGTGTTACAGGCGATATAAAGCATCAAGTGAAAAGTTAAAAGAAAAAAGGCAGAAGGGGATTATAACTAGTAACCAGAGGACAGACCTTAAAAGTAAAAATTTGGCAACAAGTTTACGCATAAAATCATAAACGCACTAAATTTAAAAATGAAGAAAATTAATAGACTGATAGCTTTAATTGTAATCCAAGCTTTCCTGCTGATAAATTCCGGTGTTGCCGGAAATGCTTTTATCCCGCATGCTTTGAAACTCCCGGCTTTAAAGCCGGGGATGAAAGTAAATCTGCGGGATTCCGCTCAGAAATCCCGGGCTTTAGCCCGGGTGAGCTTCATTAAACAAATAAAGCCAGGAGTAGAGGCCTCTACTCTTTCACCTCAATTGACTATCGGCGCGGCCGGATTTATTGGTGACATGTATTATGCCCGCGCTGCTAAGGAGAAGGAATTTAAAACTCCTGAAGTTATAAGCAATATGGCACCGAAAAAAGAGCCTAAACAGCCCGAGAGAGAAACGGAAAACCTGCTTACGAGCACAATAAAGGGTTCAAGGAACAGCCTGTATGTGAGGCAAAAGGTTTTTAAAGAATTGATTGAGGGGATTGAGGATGGTACGGAAATACATATTGCCGCTTCCGGAGGAGGCGGGGATACTCTGGGAACAATATTTTTAATAAAGATATTAAAACGTGTGTTCCAGATGCTGGGTAAAAAAGATATTAAGTTTAAGATTATCTTCTCGAGCAGTAAATACGGCAAGGAAAACCCTTTTAGTGGGGCTATAAAAATCGAATATGTTAAAGGAATAAGCTCTATTCCTATTGAAGGATTTACGGATTCTCATTTTTACACGATAAACAAAGCTCTGAAGGCTAAGATTCCAATAGAAGATAATAACGGCAATCAGCTTTTTCTGAACGGCAACCCTGTTTTTTATGAAAAGCAATGGAGTGAAGGCAATATTCTTGATCTTGCGCAAAAAGATGGGATAGAATTAATAATGATGGATATTTCTCAGAAGGCAAGTGATCTTAAGATGCAGTATTCGGCTATTAAAAAAGGTAAAAAGGTGATCACTTTTAATGCTGATATGGGGGGGGACAGCCTGGCTCAAATCCCGGGAAAGATTCAGGATAACAGCCACCTGGATATAGATATCTCTTCGCCTGTTTCAGACCTGACCGGATTAATTGTTTTTGACGGCCCGGCCTGGATACTGGCATTGGGGGGTGACGGAGAATCTCTTGAGAAAACGCAAAAGGTTTACATAACTACTTTATTTGAAAAAGAGCAGATTGCGGCATTATTTGATGTGGAAAACTATTTAAGAAAAAGCTATGCCGATGAAAATGACCCTATAGATATTTTCGCGGAAATGGATGAATACGCGCGGCGCTTTATCAGTGAAGTTTCAAAAAATTTATTAAAGCGGCATAAACAGGTATCTCTTGATCAGAATATGCAAAGTGAAATAAAAAAGCATGGGCCATGGGATTATTCCGCGCTGCTGAGAACTGATGAAAGAATAGAGCCGGAAACTCTGCGTTATGAAAAACGCGAAGAATATTTGTCTAAATATTATCTGTCGATGTTAGTTGTGGACAGCTCCGAAAGCATGCGGGAGAATATTAAAACAAAAGAGGTTTTAAGAGAGGATATTACATGGGCAGAGAGGGAGAAATTACTCCGGGAGCTTAATTATACCACAGAGGGGATTTCTTTTGTCACTTATAGATCAAAAATTAAAAATTTCTCGAATATGTTTTTTGAAAGTCTTATGAAGCAGGAAGCAGCGGCAGAGGAACTTATAGAGTTGTTTTTTAATGAGGATTTCATGATAGAATTAAGGCTTGGCGCGATACGCGCTTTATACAGAAAAAGCCATTTTTTAAATGGGGAAGAAAAGATAACCAAGAAAATAGGCAGGCGCCTTATTGAATTTATGTGCGATAATCAGAACAACATTTTTCTTACAGCCGAGGTAGCCAAAACCATAGGAATTATAGGATATGAGGAAGCAATCGATACTTTGTGTGATTTTCTGAAACACCCGAAAAAGTATGGGGATTGGCCGTTTTTAAACCACTATTTTTATCCTTACGCGAAAACAAGGATTATTGATACAGGGGAGAAATCCTTGCGGATTCTTATCGAAAAAGTGCTGTCTCGGGACGGCGCGGAAAAGGCCTGGATGATTTTCAATAAGGTCAACGGGACGCATCCGAAGTTTAAGGAGTTGGGAGATAGGATAAGGCTAAAAATGAAGACACTCGGGCTTGATACGGTATTAATGAAAACCGATTTTTCTCAAATTAAAGCCATTGAGCGGGCGATATAAAGCATCAGAGTATAGCGTTTAGGGGATAGAGGAAAGTTTGTGTTATCCTGAAATAGGTTGACAGAAAGCTAAGCAAGGTATTCAAATAATTTTACACTTGACATAATTTTTCCCGCTAAAGAACAGCGGGACCGATAAATCAATCACAAATTTACGGCGCTCTGAGAACTCTCCCGCCAAAGTGCGGCGGGATCAGACACTCATCGCATATATAACTGTGTCCGTAAATTCGCGCTTGATTTATCTAAAATTCTGAACGCGCTTAAAAATCATCTGAATACCTTTAGCGCCAGGCAATCATATGTAACTTCTAGTAACTAATATTAACCGTTAGTAACCGATAGTAACAGTGAAAAAGTGTCAACTATATCAGGACAAGACAAGTTGAGAGACGATCGCTCGCTTAGGACGAAGGTCGAAAAATAGGTTAAAAGTAGAAATTTGTTGACAGGCTGACGTTTGAAAGGCAAACGTTCTAACCTTAAATAGAAAAATGAAAAAATTTAAAACAATAATAGTATTAATTTTAATCCAGGCCTGTATTATATCTGGTATTGTTTATGCCGGGCCATCGGCATTCTCAGATACCTTATCTCCGCAGTTGAGTGTACAGACCAGCCAGATCCAGCATCTTTTCACTTTTTACTCTCCCCATCAGTTTCCAAACAAAGATATTCCTTCTGTTTCCAAGCAGGCAGTATATGAATCCGCGGATAATTTAGAACAAGGATATGAAAAACTAAATACTATTATATCCAAGCTGCTGAAAGACAATAAAAAACCTTTAATTATTTGTATTGATGGGGGCATGAGTGCAGGTAAGACTACATTTAGTAACAGAATAAAAGAAAAGGCAATCGCCGGTATTAGTATACGGGATATTGCTTTTATTGATGTGGACGCGCTTAAAAATGATGAGTATCAGAAAGATTACAACCCTCTTGATGCAATTCTTAATCTACCCATTGCTTTGAGTAAAAAGATAGATATAGAAAAAGATAAAAGGCTTATTGTCGTTGAGGGAAGAGAAAGTGTGGATTATTTAAGGGATATTAGCTGTATTCCTGATATCGCGGTATTGCTTAAAGCCTCAACAAAAGTAAAATTAAAGCGTCATATTATGCGCTACGGCCTCTTAGGGATTAAATTTTTGTCAGAGGATAAAATCAATGATTATACTCCAAAAGGCATTATATCTTTAAGTATTACAACGGACCAGCATATTCCGCTTTATGAATTTCTATCGCTGGCCGGTATAAAAACAATAAGCAAAACATTGGAATATGTGATGCCTGAGTTTGTGGTTGATTATTTTTCAGATAAAGCGGATATATTTAAAACCAGCCTTAATAAGGCTATCTTTGATAGGTTTAAGTCAAATGAGGGCAGTGTTTCTATTGTTGAGATGCTGGTGTTACCGCTTAAATTATTTTTTTACCTGGTAAACCAGATGGTTAATCTATACTATCTGTTCCATAAGGACGGGGATATAATTAGTATTATTAAAAATAAGTTTAAAGATAAACACATAAAAGTGCTCGATGTAGGTACCGGAGAAGGGAGTTTTGTCGAAAAATTTCAAGCGCTCCTAAATGAGAAAGGCATAGACGCCAAAGTACTGGGTATTGATATCAAACTGATGCGGATTATAAAAGGGCTGCGCCGAAAACGCAACGTAAGAATTTTAAATATTATTGAGGCGGAAAAGGAATTTGGCAGAAATAGTTTTGACCTGATTACGATTAATGCCCCTGATTCAGCTGAGGGATGCGCGCGGGAAGCGATGAAGGTTTTGAACCCTGGCGGAGTGCTTATTCTGCGCCTGGCAAAATGGTATCATACATCAGAAGACAGAGAAAGAATGATTCAAAGTTTTAAAAAAGATTTTGAGGTTCGTGTTTTGGCCAAAAGCTTTTATAACCTGCCGGAGGGAGATTATTATAAGCTTCAAAAACCGATATTAATTTCGCTCAAAAACAGCCTGCCAGAACAAGATGATCCCAAAAACAGCGCGGATAATATCCCCGCGGGTTCGGCTAAAGTTTATGAATTTAAAACAGCGTTAAATAATCAGAAAACAAATGTTTCAGCATTAGTGAAAAAGGGAAAGGAGATTATTGATATCGCGCCAGGTAAAACAGATAATAATAAAAGCGGCTTTTTAAAATTGGCGCCGCTTATTTCTACTGCAGATAAAAAAGCGCATGAATTTATCAACCAGGCGATATGAAATGGCCATTCTTAATTAAGTTGAATAAATTTCTATAACGTAATTCTTTGCGGCTCTGTGTTTTTGCGTGAGGTTTATTATTCAAAAAATCAGTTAAATTTCTGTTATTTTACAGTGCTTGAAGCAAGCAAAAAAACACAGATCTTGCTTGAAATTTTACAAGCAAAGAATAAAATATTTCTAAATAATGTATCTCATGCATTATCAATCAGTTATATCCCTGAAAATCTTTAAAAAATTGTTGAATACATAGGCTTTCCATGATATACTTAAAATGTCTTAAGAAAGTCTTATTGATTAGTATATCTTACTGTAAACACTATAAGTTAGAAAAATTCGAAAACAATTTAATCTGAACAAATTGGTTGGGTGGGTGGGGTGAAAGTGAGAAATTCGCTTTCACCTGACCCTCTTTGTATATTTAGGAGCAGAACTCAGAAGTCACACTATACTTTGAAAGTGTCAATCCTAAGACGTGGCTAAGGAACAAACACTTAATATAGATAAATTAAAGATTAGGTGATAATAATGTTTAACGCAGGGAAAAAATATAATCTGGCGTTTAGAATAATTTCGGCGTTTATTATCCAATCGTTCCTGATTATGGATATTGCCTTTGCCGCCGGCGGCGACCTGAACTGGGTCAAACAAGAACAAGCCTCCCAATCCTATCTTGCTCCGATTGTTCAGATCAGCTCTCCAATAACCGAGCAAACCTTTAGCTTAATCTATAGCATGGCTAAGGGATATTTTTCTTATTTACAATTAAGAAGAGAAGAACAATTAACTGATGATCAAGCTACTAAGCGGGTAATTGAGTTTATGAATCGACTTACTGGTTCTAACCCGAGCTCGCAACTCGATTTTATCTTTTTGGCAAATAAGGGGAGACCAAAAGATAGTGATATAAGAGGGGCTTTACTTACAAGGATAAATGGTAAATATATTTGTGTTTATAAAGATTTGCCTGAGTTTATCAAGCAAGATGTGCTTACAAACAAAATTCCCATAGGAACAATAGAAATAGAAGATGAAAATTTACATTGGAGTATTATTGATAGTAATATTGTTGCCAGAGAATTGGGGTTTGATCTTAAACAGGCAGAGGTTCCGGTGGATGCTCAAAGGGAGCAGCCAGAGTATATTGCTTTTGATGAGTCAGAATTCAAAAAACAGGGGCCATTTTCCCGTTTGCGTATAAAAATTAAGGAGTATGAGAACAGAAAAAAAAGAATAGGAGAAAACAGCCATCACGAATTGGCAGTTTCTTTATTTAAAGAGGCAGTCCAAAATGATAAATTCAGCGCGGATTTGCTAAAACTTCTTTCCCAGGACTCCCCGCTTAAGCGTATAAAAGCGCTTGATAAATTCCTTAGACGCGCTCATAAGAATTACGATTTAGAGAAATCTCAAAGACTTTTTATTATCACCGCCTTACGCGATTTCGAGCTTTTACCGGCTGAAACTATCGAGGAACTTCAATGGCGGGTAGAACAGGAAAAGGTGATGTTAAGAGCTTAAAAGCCTTAAGTTTTACCAGGCCTAAGGATGATAACAAAGATGAGCATTGGGTTAACTCAAAGGGGCAGATAAATGTTTTTAAGGTTATAAAGGAGGTAGAAAAACAGCAGGATAAAATAAGTAAACCTGATGATGACGGCTTAGATAATCATTTAAAAGCCAAAACTAAGGAGTTTAGAAAAAGGCTGCATGAGCACAGAGAAAATTGGGAAGATGTTTTACCGGAGGCAGTGGCTGTTTTTCGGGAGGCGCTCAAGCGGAAACATCCGGACTTGCTTCTCTATAATGTACAGATGATTGGCGGTATTGTCGCTGCTTTTGGCGGCAAAATGCTTCAGCAGGCAACCGGTGAGGGTAAAACATTTACCATCGCTCTTGCCGCGTATTTACTTTCCCTGCAGGATAAGGAAAATATCGGGGTGCATTGCATGACAGTCAGCGATTATCTGTCAAAGCGTGACGCGGAGATTTTGGGTAATGTATTTGAGGCCTTAGGCCTGTCCGTTGGTGTGCTGGGGGAAAATCATAACGGATTGGAATTTGTTAATGGAAAATTACAAGAGGCTGCTGAGCGCGGACAGGCTTATAAGAAAAACATTGTTTACGGTACAGTGCATGGTTTTGGGTTTGATTATTTGCAGGATCATCTGCTTGGCGCTAAATTGCAGCAGGGTTTTTTTGCCGCTTTAATTGATGAAGCGGATTGGGTTTTGATCGAAGAGGCTAATACGCCTCTTATTATATCTGATCCGCCCAAAGAAATGAAAGAAAAAGCAAGGGAGATTTATTACGCTATAGACTCCGTTATCTGGGAACTTTCTCAACTAAAGGATAAGGATAAAGATAAATATTATACTATAAAACAAGAGAACCAAAGCCGGCATGTAATGTTTACTCCTGCCGGTTATGATTATGTTTCCGCGAAACTTTTTGGAACGGAAAAAGATGAACAAGGCTTTGATATACCGCGGCGTGATATTTTTGATGATACACTGCTTGTTAATATATGTGATACCGCGTTAAAAGCGCATCATGTCTTTGTCGAAGATACTTCAGGGAAAAAGGTTGTAAATCTACCGGCAGGGACCCAGCCTTATCGAGTGGAAGACGGTGAAGTGTGCCCTATTAATTCAGGGACAGGGCGTTCGGAAAAAAGCAGGCGTTTTCAAGACGGCATACAGGAGGCATTGGAGGCAAAAAAGCATAATGAGGAGCTAAGAGCAAAACAAAAACCTACCGTAGAAACAAAGAATCCCTCAATGACTGTAGCCAGGATAACCTTACAGAGTTTTTTTAAAAAATATAAAATTTTATCCGGGTTTACCGGTACCGCTCAGGGTATTGAAACAGAATTGAAAAAGGTATATGATTTACAGACGATTGTAGTTCCTACCCATAGGCCGAAAATCAGTGAACATTTACCGGATATTATCTGCCTGACTCACGCGCAAAAAATAAAAAAAGTAATAAACGAGGCGCTTCAGGAAAACCAAAAAGGCACGCCGCTGCTTATCGCGACCACGAGTGTGAATAAGTCAGCTGACCTGGCAGAGAAAATCAAAGCGGCATTTCCGCAAACAGCTAAAACCGTAATTATTGATTCAAAAGAGTCCTTAATTGCCTTTGCTAAGGCAGTATTATCGCGTGAGATAGACGAAGATAATTTATTGGAAGAATTAAAACAGATTTATAAAAAAGGTGATTTTGGAAAATTTACGCCGATTTTTGTCTTAAATGACTCGACAAAAATCATTGAAAAGGAGATTGTTTCCCTTGCCGGTGTCAAAGGCGCGATTACAGTGGCAACCGGCATGGCCGGACGCGGTACGGATATTAAACTGGTCGAAGCGGTCAAAATGATAGACGGGCTTTATGTTCTAGGTACAGAGTATCCGGTAAATTTCCGTGATGAGTGGCAGCTGCGCGGCCGCGAAGGCAGGCAGGGCCAGCCGGGTAAAACTAGATTTTATATAAGCCTTGAGGATGATCTTTTTAGCGGCTTAGGGGCAGGCCTGGCTAAAGAATTAACCAATGAGTTTGGTGAAGATGAAGACGGAATTGAGATCAGCGGTACGCTTCAAAAAAGAATAAGCGTATTGCGGGGCAAGATTGGGGCAGATGCCTTTAAACATAGAGAGGAATTAGGAAAAGATGATAAAACACTGAGTACATATAGAGAATATGTGTATGAGATTGTGGAATGCCTTGTCGGCAACGAAAATGAACGCGCGGATTTATTTACTGTTCTGACTACTTTATATTCTGAAAAGCTAACGCTGTATAAAGAGAAAATTAAGGAGATTGTTGCGAAATATCAGGTTGAACAAACCGGAATTGAAGGGAGCGATGTTTCTAAAAAACCGACAGAAAATGATTTGGTCGAACAGATAAGCATAGATGATGAGACATTAGATGTTCTGCTTACGGCGCTTAAAGAAAAGATTTCAGCTGATAAAGAAATATCAAGCATAGACGCGGAAGATGTCTTACGGGAAATGCTCGCGGGGTTGGTTTCAGCGGAATGGACGGACTTTATATTTGGATTTGAAAACCTTGATTTTAACCGTAAGATGGCCGGGCTGGGGGGGCTGCAGAAGGATGAGAAGGCTTTGCGCGCGCAGATATTTGAGCATGGAAGCGCGGAGATGTTTGAAGATATGCTTGCTCAGCTGCGTTCTAAGATTAAAGCAGCTCTTTCGGTGCCTTTAGCCTCGGACAAGGAAAGAGAATCATTAGAAAAGCAAGCCCGTCAGCAGCAAAGGCAAGAAGAGGAAGAAACAGAAATGCCGGATATTTTTGAGCAGTTAAATCCGGAAGATATTAAACAAAGGCTGGCCGTAGATCATAATATTAAACCGGAAGAGGATAAACTGTCGCTTGCCGAGAGGATATCCAGATTTATTTTTAAGAAAAGAGGGAATAAGTATTTTCTGCGCGCTGTTATCGGAAAAAGTTTTTACGCGTTTATAACCTTTTGGGGGATAATTACCGGTTTGTTTGCTCCCGCTCAAACTGAAGCAATGGTAGTCCCATCAGATATTGGCAGTGTGGTAAAGGTGCAGGAGACTAAAGCTGGGTTTTCTTTTAATAAGCAAAGAACACAGCAGACTATTGCTGAAATGACATTGCCGTTGGTTAACGCGCTGATTGAGCAAAAAATAAAATCACCGGAATTTCAAAAAAGATATCCCGGACTGTCTGAGGATGAACTATCCCATATCGCGTATAACGAGGTAGTGCGTGAAATTATTCAAAAGTCAAAAAGAGGAGAGGATGTTTTTACGGCAATAAGAAAAGACGCTGATATCCCTTCCCGTCAGAAAGAGGTCCGGGAATATCTTGAGCGCTATACCTCTGAGCAGGAAATGATTGAAAAAATATTTTCAGAAACAAAAATTCCTTTAAACTTAGAAGATAAAGAAAAAGAGATATTAAACGCGCTGATCTCAAGAGACTTGAAAAGGCTGGATGTTTCTCAGAAGCAGCAAAAGATATATTATGATAATTTAGAAACATTGCAGAAGGAGCTTATTAAAAAAGGCACTTTAGAATTATCAGGTGAGGAGACACAAATAATTTACAGGTTAATCTCTCAGGATTTTGAAAATTTCACGCGAAATTTAGAAATCTTAGAAGGAGTGCTAAATAGTAAAACAGATTTTGAAAATAAGAAGGCTCTTTTAGGATTAACACATAAGGCAAATATTGTTTATTATAACCATATATTTGACGGTTTTCAAAATCAGGGGAGAGGCCTTAGTTACGCGCAGGAGTGGATAAAACAACTGAAGAGCGGCACGATTGAAACAGAGAACAAAAAAACAGAAGAATTGTTTAAAAAGCTGCGCGTAGTTTTAAGGCTGCAGCAGGTTGATGAGAAAATAATCCACCTTGATATGATGCGGATGAGTTCTGTAGGTTTTGGCGGAATGGGAGGGGGCTTTGGCGGAATGGGAGGAGGCTTTGGCGGCATGCATTCTTCCTTTACCGGTGATTCTGAAGCGTTAACGCAGGCCATAGATAAAGTAGATAGGTTAAAAGAAAAGATTCAGCAGAACAAAGTTGTCAGTGCTAATGATTTTAAGGCACTGGAGGAACTGCTGGAAAAGGCGGAAGGGCGTAACCCTGAGCCGCTTCCTGCCAATGTTGATAAAAAAGAAGAAAAAAAAGAAACAGAAAATAAAGAAACAGAAAATAAAGGATCTTATCTTAGCCGGTTAGTTAATTTTGCTAAGAAATTATTGCCAATCGGCAATGAAGCATCCGCTCAGGAAAAGCCCACTCTATCAAAAACCCAATTATTAAAAGCCGCGGCAGTACAACCTGTCGCGGGAGATTCTAAATCAGAAATAAACGAAGCCTCTGCCCCGCCACCGCCGCCGGAATTAAGCCTTGATACGGCTATAGACAGCCGGTTAGGTTTACCCGTAGGATTTAATTATCCGGTAACCGCTGATTATCGTATAACTGCTGGCGGTGAATTTGGGGCAAGACGTGAGGGAGAAGAGAATCATAAAGGGCTTGATTTTATCGTTAATAAAGGGACAGCGGTTTTTCCTTCAATGCCGGGAAGGGTGATCTTTTCCGGATGGCTTGAAGATTACGGTAATACGGTGATTATCCGCCATGATGCCGCGGATGAAAAGGGAAAATATTATACGCTTTACGCTCATAATGACGTTAATTTGGTAAAAACAGGGGACATTGTCGCGGCTGACACGCAAATTGCCCAAGCCGGCGTTACCGGAAATGCTATTTCCGCGGACGGCGGCTGCGTGCATTTTGAAATCAGGCAGGCAAAAGGCAATATAAATGATTACAACGGGTATTTAAGATTAGCCGCGCTTAACCCGAGGCAATTATTGGAAGAGAGCCCGGTGCTTCTTGCCTATAATTCCGATGATCTTGGCGCATTGGGACTGGGGCAAGGAGCCTCTGCTCCGCCGCCGAAGAGACAAGATAATACCGCTCCGGCAGGAATTATATCTGTTCCGTCTGTGCAAAGCAGTGAAGATGATTCGGATGCTGTTTCCGGGCAGTTTACCCCGTTAGAGAAAGCTGGCGATGGTTTAAAGCCATCGCCAGCGCAAACCGTTAGAGAAGGAAGTTCTCTAACGGGGTTTACTTATACTGTTAAAAAGGGGGATACGGTATATCAGATTGCCAAGAATCTTTTAGGCGGAGAAGGCGCATGGAAGATTTTTATTGATATTTACAATAAACAGCAGCCCCAGAAGCCGATAAAGACTGATGTAGCCCGGGAACAGTGGGATAGCAGGGATCTGGTTATTGCCTTTATTCATGCCGGACAGGTGCTTACGCTTGATCTTACCAAAGAGAATGTAGTTTCTAAGGCAATGGTAAAAATAGGAGAGGAATTACTTACAACTGATCCTCTGGTTACCAAGGCGGTTAAAAAGATTACCGGAGCTAAAGAAGAAGGCAGAAGAACACCTTCCCTATTAGGTATGCTGGATACATTCCCGGTTTTAAACCGTCTGGCGCAGATAGTCAGCCCTGCTTTGGAACAGGAAAAGAAAGCTGCTTTTCCGGTGCAGGATCAGGAAAAAGCGCAGGCCCGGCAGTTGAAAAAAGAATTACAGTCGGTATTGACGGAATATTATGACCTGCTTAAAAAGTACCAGGAATGCCAGCAGGAATATGCCAAGCTATTGAACGGAAAGCGCGATTTATCGAAACTGCTTGGTTTAAAGCAGGAGATATCCAGTATATTGACCAGATTGGAATTGCAGTGGCAGAGAAGCTTGCTTGAAAAGAATGCCGCTTATCAGAGCTCGGAAGGGGCTTATATCCGCCGGGGCGTGGCCCAGGAAATAGCCTCGGCGCAAAAGAGCCTGGCGACTTTGCAGGAAATGGTCAGGACAAAAGATTACGGCGGCATAGACCCGTTTATTCCCGAACGCCATGCTGCCGTAAGCGGGATCAGCTATTGGCAGAGAAGTATTGAGATGGCAAACGCGGATATCGTTCAATACCGGCAAGAGCTTAAAAAGAGCACTATGACTGCTGATGGAGCAGCAATAATAAATTTGCGTATCACAAACCTTGAAGATAAAATCCGTTACGCCGGTATTGTAATCACTAATTTAAAAAAAGACCTGGCCCTGCATGACGGAACTAAGGAGGATATTAATGATTTAGTAAGCAGGAAGATTAATTTATACGAAGAAACCATATCTTATTATACGGCTGCCCTTAATACTTACGAACAAATATGGAGTATCCAGGGCCAGTCGAATCAGGAAAAGCTTGATAAGGCGAATGAGTGGATAAGCCGGCTTTCTACAAGCGGTGATTCTGATATGCGCAGATTGGTATCAAGCCTAAGAGGCATCAGCAGTGATACGGAAAGCTTGCTCCGTGCCCAGGCGGCGATGATACAGCAGGAGCAGAATTCCGGGCTTAAGGAAGCCCGCGCCCGCGTTGAAGAAATTCTGGCAAGGATTAATGCTCTGGATAAGACGCAGAAGCTGGTTATAACCCTGGCTGACGGATCCCAGGTTATGTCAAAAAAGGTGTTCAGCGAATATATAGACGGAGTTCTTGAAAACGCGAAATATTCCTTGGAAGAAAAAGCTAAGATGAAAGAAGGAGCGCTCAGCCTTTCCGTGGATACTTTGCGGGAACTGGGATTAACCGACCTTAATTTTTCGCAGATGGGCAGCGGAGATTTTTATTTTATCACCCACGCCGGATACGGTGAATGGTCCCAGATGTATATTAAGGCTGGAAACTTAAGCAGGATTTTTGGAAACACAGATGTCAGCGCTTTTGTTTATGGATTCGAACGCGTTGATGAAGGCCCTCAGCAGGGATCTGCCGGAGCCGGCCTTGAATTTGTCACTACTTCTCAGAAAAGGCCGCTTTATAACGCGCTGGTTATTGACGTGAATAAACCGATCTGGCCTGAGGCGTTATCCTATGTTCCTGACGAGACAGTAGGTGTAAAAAGCCGTCTTTTTATATTTGACGATTTTGGAATTATGCTTTGTAAAGATAAAGATGAAAATTACAAGGTGTTTATCGGGTTCCAGGGATTTGCCGATGTCCTGGCGGATCAGCCGAGTGAAATGAGAGATGATTTATCTGTTTTCGGCGGCCTGCTGAAAGCAAATTATAATTTTTACGGCCCGTTTACAATTAAAGCAGAGGCAGGAGCTATATACGGAAAAGATCCGAGAAGCTTGTACGAGGAATGGACTTTCGGGGATACGGTAAGCGGAACGGTTGATGAAACTCATAAATATGAAATAGATCCGCAGAAAATGCAGTATATTTTCCAAAGATTAGGGGCGAATATTGATTTAGAGAAGGTTTTAAAGAGCAAAGAGGCTTTTAATATTGAATTCTTTGTCGAGAATGTAGATAGTTCTGAAGAAGGAAAACAGACAGGCACCGGAGCAGGGATAGGAAAGACATTCACTATCCGTTCCACTAAAGTAAAAACTAA
>JAKLQT010000111.1 GCA_022013205.1 Candidatus Omnitrophota bacterium
ATGCCCTTAAAGGTTTTAAATCTTCTGTTGATATATTAGTTTTAGCTTTTACTTCTATAGCCGTGTGGCCACCAATTAAAAAATCCACTTCAAATCCGCTGGTTGACCGCCAAAAAGCAATATCCTCAATTAAGCCGTAATCACGCGCACAGATAAGTTCATGCATTACATAGGTTTCAAAAGCCTCGCCATACTCTTTTGTCCCCTCACTGAACATCCGCCGCCCCTGCAACTTCCGTAATACGCCAATATCAAAGAAATAGTATTTTGATGAACATATTGGTTTCCTTTTCTTTGTTTGCCGATAAGCGGGAAGCTCAAAAAGGATCAGCGTGTCTTTTAAAATATCAAAATATTCATATATAGTCGTTCTCGGAATCTGAGCGTCGTTTGCCATGTTGGTAAAATTAACAATTGTTCCATTACACAACGCGGCAAATTTCAAAAATCGGCTAAAAGCAGGCACATTACGCGTAACTCCCTCCGCCATAATCTCCTGCTCTAAATAAACAGACGCGTAAGATTCAAGGTCGGCATCCGCGTTGCTTGAAAAGTAGATCGCAGGCAAAGATCCCGAGTGAAGAATTCTTTTTAAATCAAAGCGGCTTCCTAATTCTAAAAATGTTAACGGATGTAAGTACTGAATACGAGCACGGCCGCCTAATAAATTTACACCTCCTCTTCGGAGTTTCCTTGCGCTTGAGCCTGTCAGCAAAAAACGGCAGTTTTTTTCTTCGATAAGAAGATGCGCCTCGTTTAATAAATCCGGCAAGCGTTGGATTTCATCAATAACAACAAAGGCGTTCTTTTTTAATACCTGCTGAGTCATTAATCCTACGTTTTGACTTAAAGACAAAAATGTCCGCGGTTCAAGTAAGTTGTAAAGGTAATCCGCTTTTAACTGATGTTGTATAAGAAAACTCTTTCCTGTCTGCCGAGGCCCCAATAAAAAGTAAGATTTTGCCTTTACTAATTCCGATAAATTGATATATCTTTTAATAATCATTTTTTTACCTTTGCGCGTTTTCTAATTTGTCATATAGCATACCATATGACGACATAAATGTCAAGTTCTCGCGCGGGATACCCGCGAAGCTCCCAACGTTGCGGGGTCACATATTATCAAGTCTCAACTTGACAACTTGTTCCCTTTAAACCAGACTCCTGACTCCTTACTTAAAACTAAAAACTCTAACCCCAAACTCTACTAATTATAAACTCGTCTCAGGTTACCGGTTGCGATGCGCGTATCGTCTAAAAAGGCAGCGGTTGCGTTAAATACTTAAAAACAACGGCTGCTTCAGGATGCAGGCTACAAAAAGCAAAAGCAAAAAAGCTGCAAACCGCAAGGCTCAGGTCAAAAAAGCTGCAGGCTGCAAATAAATTAGCTCATAAGCTCTTGGCTCATGGCTCATAGTAAAAGCAAAAGACGCTTATAGTCAATAGTCGATGGCTGATGGTCGATAGCTCATAGCAGTAAGCAATCTATCACCTTTCTTAACCTAACTACTCTTTAGATGCTGATATCTCATCCCAACCAGCAAGTCTTGACCATAACCACCAAATTGCCCTGCCTTTTAAAACACAATTTATCGTCTTAGAATCACCAGCACCGCCTGAATGGGCACAACTGCCGCACCCACTATAACCAACCACTCCTGTGCCCCTTGTCAACTGCTCTATCTCTGTGCCAATATTAGCAGCACACCACTCTTGCCCCCAATTACTACTCCTGCCTGAATTGTAATCTAAATCATCCCACATTGGTAAATCATAATAATAATTTCCATCAGGGTCATAGCTCTCTATGTCTGCAAAATCAAATAAAATCCGCTCATTGCTTATACAATGCCGGCGTATCTGTTGATTGGCATTATAAATAAATCCTTCCTCACCCTGCCCCTCGGCATGGCCAGTCATAAAAATGAATTTAACAGGATGTTCTGCCGCACGCGCTTTACTGCCATCCTGGCTATATTCTGAAATAAGTATTTCCATATTATCTAAATAACGCTGAATATTATGCCCATTTATACTACACCATGACCACATTACTATATTTATATGTTTGTTGGCTGAATTATCCAATAAATTCCGTGTTGCAGTTACCCAGGGACAAACTCCATTACTATCTATTGAGTCACCCTGGCTTAAATCAGCACACCCGGAAATACCATAATCATCTAAATCTAAGCCTGAAGCACCATTATCTGTCCATTCATATTTCATACCAAAAGGTAAAAAAAATTTTAACGCGTTCATGCCTGAAATTATCTGGCTGCCATGAGAAGTATGCTGATAAGCAATATGCAAAGTATTTTTTGCCCGTTCTATCCATGACTCTGGAATCTGCGATAAATTAGTGCAATTATGATCAATGATAATTGCCTCCGCATACCCTTTATTAACAAACAACACCATTATTACCACAAAACACAATGTTATTTTTTTTAACATCATACTTCCCTCTCCAAAGTTTATAAATCCACAGATTACGATCCACAAATTACGCAGATTACACTGATTTTAAATAGTATACTGGGGTCTGGTTAAACTATTGACAAATTAATTTTGTGCGTAATATTTTATCTTTACGGATATTATTGTTCTCTGCTAATGTAATGCTTTGGAGCACAACACCCTTTTCAGTCAAATTAGCTCCCGCCACACCGCACGGCGGGCAGGCATGGCTGATGGCTCATAGTAAAATCGTCAATAAACTTTTTATGCAAAAGCAATGTTGTAACTATCCCTACAATAGCCATATTATGTTTTGAGCTAAGGGTAGATGTATCTGTTGTTTCGCATTTATTAATAAGTTTTTTAACCGCACCAGAGTCAAAATAACCTGTTTTTTTAAGATTTTCATCTGCTAAAAGGCTGTTTATATATTCTTTACTTTTGCCGTTAAAAAAAGCAGCGCTGTCCGGAGCACGATACCCCTGCTTTTTTCTCACTATAATATCATTGGGGATATAATCTTTGCTTATTTTTTTGAGCAAATATTTTTCATTCATTAAATTTAACCGCAATTTCGGCGGTAAGTTAGCGCAGAACTCCATAACCCGATGGTCAAGAAATGGGAATCTGCCTTCTACCGAATGCCCAAGCATCACCCTGTCCCCTTGCGAATTAAGCAGATTTCCACCCAGTAAAGTCATAGACTCAAGATATTGCGCCTTTGCCAAATCATCAAATGAATTAAACCTCTCTGGTAAATAATCCTTTATTTCATTCATATCCTGAAAACTTACAAAAGAACCTTTGATATTATCAGAAAAATAGTCCAAAATTGACCTGGACGTTTTCCATTTTGGGATATGAGAATATATAGGATTATCTATATCCAATAAATCAGCTTTATAAAACGCCTTTAAGAACGCATTTGCTTTTTTAGGCCAGTTCGGTAAATAATTATAAAGTTTACTGAAAAGTTCAGGCCGTATTTTAGAATCCGGAAATTTCGCCCAAAACCTGCGGATCTTCATCTCTCTGAACAGATCATATCCGGCTAAGATTTCATCCGCTCCTTCTCCAGTCAAAACAACCTTTATGTTATTGTCCCTGACAAGTTTTGATAATTTAAATAAAGGTGCCGGCGCTGTTCTGAGCAGCGGTTTTTCTGTATGCCAGATAACATCAGGCATAATCTCACCGATATCCCCATAACTGCAGCGCACTTCTTTATGCTCTGTGCCTAAAAATGACTGCATCTGATGCTGAAAATTACTTTCATCATAATCCTTATCTTCAAAAGCAATTGAAAATGTCTTTAAATCATTATTAAAATGCTTTTTTACTAAAGCAGAAATAAATGATGAATCTATCCCCCCGCTTAGATAAGCGGCTACAGGAACATCAGCACGCAGCCTTAACCGGCAGGAATCCTTTAAAAGAGCTGCAAACTGTTCCGCATACTCATTTTCACTGGTACTTTTGTTCCCGGCATCTATCCTTCTAAAATCCAGATCCCAGTAACGCTCTATTTTAATATCCCCCTCTTTAGCCAGCAAAAAATGAGCCGGAGGCAGCTCTTTTATACCTTTAAACACGGTTTGAGAGCCAAAATTAGCCCAGAACGTGAATAATTGAGCTAATCCCCTGGGGTCAATTGCTCTTTCTACTCTATTATCCATAAAAATCGACTTTATTTCTGAGCCAAATATCAAAGAACCGTTAACAACCGTATAAAATAAAGGCCTTATCCCTACCCGGTCTCGAGATAACATTAACTGTTTGTTTCTCTTGTCCCAGATAGCAAACGCCCATTGCCCATTTAAGAGCTTAATAAAATCAGGGCCGTTTTCCTCATACAAGTGGACTAATACTTCAGTATCGGTATGGGTATAAAACTTATGCCCTTTTTTTTCAAGTTCTTCCCGCAGTTCTATATAGTTAAAAACCTCTCCGTTATAAGTAATCCAGATAGACTTGTCTTCATTGTGAATAGGCTGTTTTCCGCCGCTTAAGTCAATAATACTTAAGCGAGCGTGGCCTAAGCCGATATCCTCATCTGTATAAAATCCAAATTCGTCAGGGCCCCGGTGACGCATAACCGCTACCATGCCTTTAAGTGTTTGTATGTCTATTTTATGCTGCTTAGTGAAGTTAAATTGTCCGCAAATGCCGCACATGTTTTTTTACCTTTGTTCTTGATTAACACTGTTTTAATAACGCTGCAGGCTACATGCTACAAGCCTCAAAAAGCGTAAAACTTAGCTTCAAGCTTCAGGTTCATTCTCCATTATTTTATTCCTAATTTATTTTTCGCGTATTCAATCGCCGCATAATTACCGCTTTCGGAAAGTTTTTCCAAGCCATGTTTCCTTGTCATTACTTTGCTTCTGACCATCTCGGCTATTTCAAAAGCATATGGGTGAAAATTATATCTATTTAGATGGATCTGATTAGCCAATGAATTGAGCAGACAATTCGTTGAATTACCATCAACATCTTCAGGAGCCTGCCACCCTAAACTTTTTAGTTTTGCCACAATTTTATCTTCATCATAGTCCATGAACGCAAGCGGACTTACGCTATAAGGAAAATTATCCGCATCTTTAAATTGAACTTCCGTTAAAAAATATGGATTTATATCATCGCCTACAACTTCTTTCATTGGGTTTTTTAAAGCCGCCTGGGTCATTTTAAACAGCGCTGGGTTTAGCTTCATAATCGAAGATCTGATCGGCGCCTGCCCCGGCGACCACCCCCAAGCCATCAAAGGAATTCTTTTTTCTATAGCAATTTTTAAAAATACAAACTTTACAAATGCTATACATGATGTACACATGGTACTAGCGCGTTCAAGAGTTTTAGGTGAATACATCGGATGATCAACCGCGTGTTTAAAAATCTTCTTCATTATCTCAAAATTAGGCTTAAAGATTTGGCAGTCAGCTCCCAGGTTTTCAGTCATTGTATGTATATTACTCAATGCCTGATCTGACAAAAAACCGTTATCAAAAACCAGAGCCAAAACCCGCAGATTGAATAACTTTCTTAAAATATAAAGCGTATACGAACTATCCTTGCCTCCGGAATAGGATAAAGTGCAGTCATAATCTGATTTCCCTTTTTCCTGTTGGAGCAACTGTTTAAACTTTTCAAGATATTGCGACTTATCTTCCTTAAGCTTTTCTTCGCCTTTAAATTTAGAGCAATAATTACAGACTCCTTTTTCGTCAAAGCTAATGCCCGGAAAAGTTTCCGGTAGAACACAGTTAGTGCAACGATTCATAACAAGCTCCTTATATAGCCAATAGCTGCTGGCTAATAGTCTATGGCTAATAGCCGATGGTCAATAGTAAAAAAATAAAAACTAAAACACTACTATTTTTTTAAATAATTTCTAAAAGCATGCAGCATTTTAGAAATACTTTCGCATCTTTTATACAAAGCATCAAATTCGTTTTTGCTTATATATTTTTGTTTTAACGTTATATATAACAACGTCACTACTTCATTTAAGGAGCCTATTGCAATTTGAATAAATCTGGAAAATCATTATTTGACCGTCTGCCCTCTCCTTCAGCAATATTCAAGCTTATTGAAACTGCAGCCCGATTCAATTGACTGGTTAATCCAAACTGTTCAGTCTTAGGAAATTCTCTTGTTATCTTATGAACCTCATTCGCGAATTTAACTACCTCTTCCTGAATTTTTAATTTTTAAAATTTAAATACCATAACATACCTTTTTACCATTAGCTATCAGCTATCAGCTATTAGCTTCTTCAATTCTTCACGTTTAATTTTTCCGCTCGCGGTTTTGGGTAATTCGTTGATACATTCTATTCTTTTCGGCAGTTTGTAGACAGCTAGATTCTGTTTGCAAAAAAGCATTAACTCCTGCTCTTTTACAATAAAACCATCTGTTACAATAAAAAGAGCAATTGCCTCACCAAGTATTTCATCGGGAATACCCACGGCGGCACATTCAACAATATTCTCTAACCGGCAAACAATATCTTCAATTTCAAACGGACTGATCCTGTTCGCTCCGCTTTTGATCATATCTTTCTTACGGCTTATAAGATATATATATCCTTCTTCGTCAACACGAGCAAGGTCACCTGTCCAAAGGCCTTCTTTTTTTAGAACTAAAGCAGTTTCCTCCGGGGAATTCCAATATCCCTGCATTATATTGTATCCTTTTGCCACGATTTCGCCTATCTGCCCCTCTTTAACAGGCCGTCCATCTTCGTTTAAAACTAACAGCTCAACTCCGGGAATTGCCTTGCCAATGGAGCCTAGTTTCTTCTTAAGATATTCCGGTTTTAGATAGCTTAGCCTTGCTGAGGCCTCGGTTTGTCCGTACATAACATAAAAATTCGTATTGGGGACTATAGACAAAAACTCTTTGATCATTGCCGGCATCATTGCCCCTCCGGCCTGAGTAACATACCTCAATTTTGGAAAACTATACTTAGCAATTGCTGATTTTTTTATCAGGATGTTAAAATGGGAGGGAACTCCTGCAAATCCTGTAACCTCCTCTTTGATCATATTATCTAAAACAACATTGGGATACATAAAGCGGTTATCTATTATTAATGTTCCTCCCGCTTTAATATGTGTGGTCAATAAAGAATTACCGTACGAATAATAAAAAGGCAAAACAACCATTATTCTATCTTCAGCTTTAAGATGCAGATATTCAATTATTGAATCCGCGTTTGCTGAGATATTGCCATGTGAAAGCATGACGCCTTTTGGTTTGCCGGTTGTGCCTGAGGTATAGATGATGAGAGCCAGGCCGCTGTCGCTCAGCTCATAGCTCATAGCTAATGGCTCATGGTTCTCACTATAATCAAGCGCGTCTATTTGTAATACAGCAATATCCTGATTAATTAAAGCTAAAGCATCTTCTACAACTTTTTTGTGCTTTTTATCTGTGACTATTACCTTTGGGGCGCAGTCGTTTAAAAGCACTGCTAACTCTCTTGGGACAAGCTGGCTGTTTAAAGCTACGATGATTGCTTCTGTTTTCGATATTCCAAAGTACGCTATCAGGTAATCACATGAATTATCAATAAAAAGAACTACTCTGTCCCCTTTTTTGACTTTTTTTTCAATCAGAGTACTAGCGAAACCGTTTGAAGAATCATCAAGTTCCTTATAAGTTAAACGTGTTTTTTGATAAACAACAACAGCTTTATCCGGATATTTTTCAGCACTTTTTCTTAAGAAATTGAGTAGTAACATAAGTATAGTTATGAGTTATGAGTTACAAATTACGAGTTAAGTCTCCGGCTATTGACCATTGACTATTGGCTATCAGCTATTAATTGTTTTACTTTTAACAAACTTCTCAATATTATTTATAGAATCCAGATTGTCCGGGACCAGCTCTTCGTCCTCTACTTTAATCGAAAAAGTATCCTGGATGAATTCTACTAATTCAAGGATTCCCGTAGAATCGATTATGCCTTCCTCAAGGAAAGAGGTATCGTCCTGGATTTTTTCCTGGCCAGCTCCCATTAAAAAATTATTTACAATAAAATCTTTTACTTTTCCCTTAACATCCATCTACAACACTCCTCATATCTGCCCTACTTTTTTTGTTTTATATTTTTTGTTTTTGATATTATAAACACTAAAATCCCAAGACAAATACCCGTTAAATCCAGCATTAAATCCATCTTAGCAACTGTCCTTCCCGGGACAAATGATTGTAAAAACTCATCTATACCGGCAACCATCATCCCGCAAATAATCGTATACGTAAAAGCCATGATGCCTGTTTTTAAATGCTTGAATAAAATAATTAAAAAAAAGCCTAAAATTCCATACAAAGGAATATGCGCGAGATTATTCGATATCTCCATGGCAAGAGAATATTTTCCTAATCCAGGATGCCGTAAGGATAACAAAAAAATAAATCCTATGTACAGCAGAGAAATACATGCCCATTTAGTTTTTTTTGTAATTTTCATTTTCTTATTGAACATCTATTTTATAAGGCGAATCAAAATTATTTGCATGCCGGATAGTTTCTTCTTCACTTTGACGGCCTTTCCCCTTGAAAAGTTTATCCCGCATGCTTTGAAAATCTCGGCTTTTCCCGCTTTAAATACAGCGGGACAGGTAAGCATCCCGGGCTTTCCCCGTGGAATACAAAGCATTCCCGGGACTAAGTCCTCGAAATTTCTGCAAAATTTCAGAGGGAGCCCGGGTAAGCTTCATTAGTGAAATCTTTTTTATTCACCGCACCTTGAGCTTCTTCCACATTAGCTCCGATAGATGTTCCCGCCTTCATTATCTGATTAGTTATAACAGCTCCACTCGTACTTCTCGGCAGCAAATTAACTACTTTAATGATTTCCAAAGCAAATTTATAACTTCTATCCACAATATCCGATTTTTCATCCATTAGAACTTTATTCTTTCCCATTTGTAATTCGTAATTTATCACTCATAATTAGTAATTCAGTTTTAGTAGATCTTCTTGCAATTGATCCATTTTAAAATAATCATAGCGGCCTTTAATATTTTTAACCTGATGAGAAAAACCCGATTTAACAAAAAGCCATAAAAACCCGGGAGAAACCAGATACTTTTGCATATATTCAACAGCAGCGCCTCGCGCCGCAACCGCTTCATCATTCTTGATAAGATATGTTATCCAGGTAAAATAGTTCTTTTCAATCTGATACTTCAGCTCTTTTTCATACTTTCTTTTTCCTATGGCAAAATCGTTCAACAGGTAATCGAGATATAAAATACGCTCTTTTATATTATAGTTGAGATAATAGGATATCTTATACGCATCGAAAAATTTACCAACCAGCACTTTTTTGATACATCCTAATTTGTATTTACTAAGCATTTTAAAAAAAAGGTCAAAATCAGTATATCCGTTCATTCTCTCATCAAATGGCCCATGGAACAAATAGACTTCATTACGAATAAGCATCATTGAAAATAACTTGTGACAGCTATTGATAAAATAGCTGTGCGCTTCCTCAATAAGAAATGACTCGCCGGCATGTTTGTCTTCAAAAAAATCCTTGAACTGAAAAAAAGAATTCTTGATAATCCCTGTTTTATTAAAAACATCAAAATCGCTACAAACGGCAAAGGCGTTTTTGTTTTTCTCGAGAAAATCAACCTTTTGCGCGAGCGCTCCGGGCTGCCATACATCACCGGCCGCGAGCACGGCAAAATATCTGCCCGTTGCATTTTTCAGGCTTTCATTAAGAATTTTTGCCCGGCTGGAGTTTTTTTGATTTAATGTAAAATTTATCTTATGCTTATAAACGCCCAGCTCTTCAAACAGTTTATTGTTTAAATCATTTACAATAAGAAAGACCTCGATATTTTTATAAGTCTGATTCAATATACTCACCAAAGTACTTTTAAGAAGCTCTCCCTGGTCTCTGCTGAATATTATGAATGTTACTTTGTCGGTTTGGTGCAGCATCCTTTATTAAATCCTTCCATAATAGTTATGAGTTACTAATTATGAGTTATGAGTTAAAAACTGCTACAAAGCTACCTTATTAGTTATGAGTTACTAATTATGAGTTCTCCTTTGATGTTTTTACAATGGCTGTAAGTATTTTTAGTATTGAATTGCATTCATCAAGCAAACTTTCTACTTGCGCAATTTTTAATGTTCCTGAATCCTTGATTAATCTCAACCAATACCTTGTTTCTCTTGCTTCTTTTTTAGATATTGTCATTTTATTAGTAAAATCTTTTTTACTCGCTGCTCCTTG
>JAKLQT010000112.1 GCA_022013205.1 Candidatus Omnitrophota bacterium
AAAACAGGTATGACGGTTTCGGTGGTTGTGAGGGGAGTAATAAAAGAGTATTAATGTGTTTAGTAATTTGTTTGCGTTCCGGTTCTCACGGGCAACCATGTGATACAGAATACAAACCTTCCTGAACCATTTCTTTATACTCTTTCTGTAAATGTTAACTTTCTTGATTATGATTCAGAATACCCTGAAAATCCACGGAATTTTGGCGAGACTGAGGAAAGCAAGGATAGACAAAGGGCTTAAAATAGTAGAATTAGCGCGTTTAATAGGTGTTGCAGAGGATATTGTGATTAATTGGGAGAAAAGGAGTGTAAAACCAAAAGAAAAGAATTTAATTATTATTAAAAAAAGTGGAATTGTTTGTAGTAAATTTCCTTGACTGATGTAACGTTTGTGCTTAAACTATGTACTTATATAATCCATAAAGATATTTGTTTAAAAGCTATGAACCACGGAAGGTTTGCCGTGGTATTTTTTTTATAAGGCTACAGATAAAAAAAATGGAGAAAAAACCGCTATTTCCTAGAAGATAATAAAAGTCCTTGTATGTTTTTTACAATGCTCTGTCTTTGGTTCTGGACAGTGCTCTATTTTAATCCGCGTATCTTAGCTCTCCTCTGGGGGCAGGAAAATATCCTGGCCAAATTTGCCTTAATCAGTTTCATGCTGCTGGATTTATTCTGGTACTATGCTTTATATTATGTAGTAATCATTGCCTTCGCTTATTTAAAAAATACACTGATATCAAAAATCCTATTAAATAATAATGAAATTTTGATTAAAAAGCCTTCGGTCGCATTATTGTACACAACTTATAATGATTTTCAGGAAAATGCTGTTTTGTCCTGCATTAATCAGGAGTATGCTAACTTTCAGGTTTTTATCCTTGATGACAGTAAGGATGCGGATTATAAAAACAGAATAGACAAATTTGCTACTCAATATAAGGAAAAAGCAATCGTAATCCGGCGTGAAGGCAGGCAATATAAATAATGCTTTAAAACAAATCGACAGCTTTGAGTATTTCAGCATTTCCGATGCTGATAGCATTTTGCCGAAAAGTTATATTACCGGACTGCTGCCCTATTTTAAAGATAAGCAGATTGCCTTTATGCAGGCACGACAGGAATCCAACCCAGAGCAAAAATCAACCTTTGCCCAGCATCTGGGTTATCAGGTAAGTTTACATTGTGATTATTACATGAAAACCAAAAACAGATATGGGCATATGATGTTTTACGGTCATGCTGCAATATTGCGTACTGATGTATATCATGAAGCCGGCGGTTTCCCGGAAATTGCTACAGAAGACCGGGCTTATTCGATGCTGATACGTGCAAAAGGATATGTAGGGAAAAACGCCTCCGAACATCCCGATCATTCGCCAATTCAAAGCCGCATCCCCAGATATCATAATTTCATATTCTACCAGCAAATTTTTCCGATAGAGCAAAAAAACGCTTGTAAAACAAGAAGATTTGCTTTAAGCTGATTAAGTAAACTAGGAGGTAATTATGAAGAAAAAAACCAGTCCCAAAGCTAAAAAAACTACACCAGAATATGATTCAGAACGAGAGAATAGAGTATTGCTGGAACAAATGAATAAAAGCATCAATTTAGTTGCTGAACAGCATGGTTCAATTAAGCAAGAAATTAAACAAGAAATACATCAATTGAAAGAAGGGATGGAACAACGGTTTAATATGCTTGAAATGGCGGTAATGGAGAATAATAAACATATTAGAGGAAATAGCGTGAAGATAGATAGAGTGGAAAAGAAAATTGATACAAACATCTCTAACCACGAAAAAAGAATCACACGCTTAGAGGATAAAGTAATCGTTTAAGATAAAAAATTGTTCTTTGAAGGGCCTAAAAAAATGGCCTAAAAGTCATGGTTTCCAGAGGAGAATCATGATACATAAACCGGGCTAGGTATTATGATGCTGCAATAGGAAGGTTTATTAGCCAGGATCTGATTGAGGAGGAGCTAGGGGACATACTATAAAAGTATAAAAGTTTGATACGGCGATTCATTAGGTTGAATCGTTTTTTTGTGTAGGTTTGAAATAGGGGCGATGCCCCGCATAATTTTTAAATTAAAACCGCGGGACAGGCCTGCCCCAGATGATACGTCCCCCAGCCTTCATTTCTTTTGTTTGGACAAAAGAAATGAAGCAAAGCCCTTACTCTTCCTTGACAAAGGTTAGCAAATATGCTAATCTTTAAGAGGAAGGGAATCCATGGCAAGTCCTAAAAAAGAAGAGTTTATTTTTTATCAAGGAGAAAAATTTCAAGTAGAGTTTTATTTTACTGAAACAGGAAAGATCCCTGCTAAGGAGTATTTAGAAAAGGCATCTTTGGATGTAAAACTAAAACTGACTACCCTGGTGAAATACATAGCTGAGCATGGAAAGTTTTTTGACAAAACAAAATTTAGGCAGGTAGACCCGAAAGAAAAAATTTATGAGTTTAAACCAGCGGGGCATCGTTTCTTTAACTTTTTTTATGAAGGTGGAAAGATAATCATTACCAATGCTTACATGAAAAAATCTCAAAAGGTAAGCAGAAAAAATTTAGAAAAGGCCAAAAGTATGAAAAAAAATTATATCACTAGAATTAAGGGAGGTATTTACTATGAGAAAAGCTAAAACTTATATGGACAAGTTAATGGAGGATAAAGAATTCCGTAAAAGTTTTGATAATGAGTACCAAAACCTTTGTATAGGAGAACAGATTGCAAGAACACGGCACCAGGCACATTTAACGCAATCTGCTTTAGCTAAACGGATACACACGACTAAATCAGCTATTTCTCGTTATGAAAGCGCTGATTACGAGGGATACAGCATTCCACTTTTAAATAGAATAGCTGAAGCTTGCGAAGCAAATTTGCAAGTTGTTTTTGTTGCTGGAGCAAAAAATAATTCACGAGTTGCAAAATCGCATAAACATAGGGGTGTTTTTTCCTGCAAACCAAACAAAAAACAAGTCTAAAAGAAAGAAAAAGGGGGCATACTATAAAAGTATAAAAGTTTGATGCAGCGATTTATTAGTTTGAATCGTTGTTTTTAGTTTAAAGGGGATTTTGTCCGCCTGTGAGGAATAAGGGGGTCACCTATTGCATTACCCCCATTGCATACAGCCGCCTTATCTGCTGTAAGGTACAATGAAGCAACATACTATTCGAGCAAACGAGGGGTATTTTTTATTTGCAAAAGAAGCAATATTATAGTATAATAGTATTGTAGTAGATAAATAGTTTATTAACTAAAACCATGAGAGGTGATCTAATGTCACAGAAGACACATATAAATATAACACTGGACAGCACTGTGATACAATGGATTGATATCTTAAGAGGGCAGCAGCCCAGGTCAACATTTATCAATAGGATGCTATCTAAACACTGTGATAAAGCTCAAGATATGTTTAATTGGGCCGAAGAAAGCAAGTTGGCCGAAGAAGATGTAAAACAAGGCAGAGTAAAGAAGTTTACCGATCATAAAAAAGCGGTTAAATGGCTAAAGAGCTGATATTTACCGAGACATTTAAACGTAACTATAAAGGCCTTCCAAAGCAAATGCGGCAGAGGTTTGATAAGAAACTGTCACTATTTTTAGAAAATCCCAAACACCCGTCTTTAAATATTCATCGATATCAAAGTAAAGAGAGAATCTGGGAAGCGTATATCAGCGATAAATACCGGTTCACTTTTAGTATTAGTCAAGAGTCAATAACCTTCCGGAATATTGGCCCTCATTCAATAATCGACAAAGGACAAGTATAGCGTAGAAAAAGCAGTTAAAAAATAAGAGAGGGGAGGTAGGGGGCATGCTGTAATGATTGACAAGCAAAAAGATCCTCATAAGGCAAATTTTTATTAAATTTGGCTTTGCAAACAAGGAATTACCTTCCAGATAAAATATTCAATAAGCTTCACCTTTTGTTAATTCTTCTAAGAAATCGTTGTGATGTTTTTTTAGTGTGAGTTTGAGGTAGGGGCGAGGATCCGCCTAGGCGGACAGGCTGCCCAACATACCCCAGTTTACCCCGCCGTTTTATGGCGTGGGCCATCATTTTCCTTTGTCGTCAAAAGGAAACAAAGCATAGGAAGCGCGATTTTGCAGTTTATTCTTCATGAAATAAATGATTAAATATTTAAAAATTCTAACGCAGGACGCGGCAAGTATGGCGAAAGAAAAGGGAACACAGGTATTGTTGTGAAATTACAAAAGATATTATTAATAATCTTTGGTATTATTCTATCTCTTGTAATTCTGGAGGCGTGTTTGCGTTTAACTGCCTGGATGGCTGAGGGGCACTTAAGTAAAGAAGTCTTTGACAATGGCGGTAAGCTGAGAATACTTTGCGCCGGAGATTCGTATACGTATGGACTGGGGGTTGAAAGGCAGGAGGCTTATCCGCCGCAATTGGAAGTATTGCTTAAAAGAAAGCTGGGCGATGAGAGAGTAGAGGTGATTAACTGCGGCAGGCCGGGGATGAATACTCCTATGCTGGCAAACCGCTTCGTAAAGATTCTGGACGATTACCAGCCGGATATTGTTCTTATTATGGTCGGAGCTAATGACGAGTGGAATTTTGGAGAGTTTTTCTTTGCTCCTGAGACAATATGTGATAAGATTCACTCACTTATTTGCTCGCTTCGCATAAGCAGGATGTTTAAAATACTGACAACTGCTTTTAAAGAGCCTCAGGATATGAATTATTTGACAGTACAGGTGGATAAAGAGAAGAGCAGTATTGAGAAAAACAAAGGGTTAAAGAATATATATTATTACCAGGCTATAATGCTGCCGGTAAAAAAAGAGGCGTTGTACGCGGCAATCAATGCTGTTTTTGAAAAGGATAAGCATGCTGTTGTTGAAGAGTGTCCTCGCAGCGGTATTAAAGATCCAAATCCTACTCTTGGCATAAACGCGAAAGAAAGAAGATTAGATAAAATGCATAGGATCGCTTCTGAGCGGTTAAGGCAAATGTGCTCTTTGGCGCAAGAAAGAAAAATAAAAATATTTCTTTTAAGCTATCCGCTGGTTGTTTATGAATCAGTAAAAGGGATGTCGAAAAAAGGTGTTCCTTTTATAGATTTCAAAACTAGTTTTACTTCGGTGATTACGCCTTTTAATTTAATAGATTATTTTCTTCCTGACGGGCATTGCACAGGAAAGGGCTATAAAATAATTGCGGATAAAGTCGCGGAAGTACTCGTAGAGGAGATGCAAAGAAAAAAAGGGGCTGGTTCTAATTAATCGGGGAGGTACCGGGGTCAAGTCATATAAATTATATCAAAGGGGGTAAAAAATATAGTTGGTTAAAATATGCTGATGTTATAAATAGGGAGTGGCTAAAGGGACGAAAAGGCGCAAGAGCATATGAGATGTTTATGGAAGAGGAAGATGATAAAGAGCTTGAAGAATTGTATAGAG
>JAKLQT010000113.1 GCA_022013205.1 Candidatus Omnitrophota bacterium
CTCTATACAATTCTTCAAGCTCTTTATCATCTTCCTCTTCCATAAACATCTCATATGCTCTTGCGCCTTTTCGTCCCTTTAGCCACTCCCTATTTATAACATCAGCATATTTTAACCAACTATATTTTTTACCCCCTTTGACATAATTTATATGACTTGACCATTTATATTCTGCTGCTTTTTTTACTATGCCCGCTTTGATCGGATTTTGATGAATATATCTGATTACCCGCATCAAATAAAACTCCTCCTGCACCACGATCGCCTTATACCTGCCCCTAAAAAGTGTTCCATCTGATCCATATCGGCGATTAAATAATTGGGTATAAACACCATTAACCTGACGCATAAATTGTGGTAGGTTTGCTTCTGGAGTACACACCAATAAATGATAATGATTGCTCATTAAACTATAGGCTATTACATAGGCTTGATATTGTTCGCAGCTCTGTCCAACTATCCTTAAAAAATCTTCCTTATCACCTTCTTCCCGGAAGATATTCATCTTACCTCTTCCTCGATTTACAACATGATATTTTGCCCCTTCAAAATTAATCCGTATTGCTCTAGCCATGCTAATATCTTATTCTTTTCCTGCCTAGTTGTCAAGTTGAGACTTGACCCCGGTAACGATTAAAATTAAGGCATATACCCCCACAATCGTAGGCCCCGAAGGTAAATCCCATTGATAAGAAAACATAAGGCCAATTCCAACGCTTAAAAACGCGACTAAACAGGAAATTAAAAAAATCCCGCCTATTCGCTTACTGCAAACTAAACCAATCATCGCCGGCATAATTAGAGAAGCAAAGACAAAGATTACTCCGCAAATCTTCATTGAGAGACTAATCATAATCCCTATAGTCAAATAAAGTAAAAAATCCAGAAAGTTTGCTTTAAGCCCAGACGTAAAAGCAGTTTCCCTGTCAAAAGAAACAAAGATAAATTCCTTAAAGAAAACCAAATGTAATGCCAAAATAGAAACTGAAGCTATCCCTAGAATCTTTATATCCTGCCAGGTAGTGTAAAGAAGATTACCTGAGATAAGATTCAACCCCCTTGCCTGGGCCAATGGATTTTTGGCAATCAGAATAAGAGCCATCGCCGCGCAAAACGCATAAGCAAATCCCAAAATCGCTTCGCGAGAGATATTCTTTTCTGAAAAAGGAATCCAAAATAAAATTATTCCACACAGAGTTAGAATAAAAGCACTAATTACCGGATTAATTCCTGCAAAAAGTCCTAAAGCAACACCTAATGCTGCCACCTGTGAAAGAGCTACCCCCATAAATACAATTCTTTTTAAAATTACAAATACCCCCAAATAGGCACAAAGACAAGCGGTTATTACTCCGCCTAAAAAGGCTGTTTGCATAAAAGGCTCTTTAAAAATTTCCCACATCGCATTATTCCCCTAAAATATTACTCTTTGACCATCCATTTCTTTTAATTTTATCTGTGTTTCAAAAATTCCTGAAAGTAAAGCATCATTTAGTTCACCTTTAGCAAAAATCTTATAAGAATTTTTATTGTTTAAAAAAATAAACCTCTGAGCAAAATTAATAACTTCATTTAATTCATGTGTCACTAAGGCTATGGTTAGATTTTGCCTCTCATGGAGAATCCTTATCAAGTCTAAAATTTCCCTCTCGGCTTTAATATCTAAGTCAGTTGTCGGCTCATCAAGAATTAAAAAATTTGGTTCAAGGCTCAACGCTCTGGCAATAAGCACTCTTTGTTTTTGACCTCCAGAAAGCTCATAAAAAGGTGTTTTCGCTAAATGCCTAATACCTGTAATATTTAAAGCCTCCATAACCTTATCGTTATCGCTAAGGCCTGGCCTTCTTAATGGTCCAATAAGAGCAGTTCGCCCCATCATCACAATTTCAAAAACAGTAAAAGGGAAGATAGTATCAATAAATTGTCTTTGCATGCAATAACCAAAACGCAAGTCTTTATCTCTAATAACTTTTCCTTGTCGCGGTTTTAATAATCCCATAATACTGCGTAATAATGTAGTTTTGCCTGAACCATTTGGCCCAACTATCCCTAAAAAATCTCCAGAGCATATCTTAAGATCTAAGACTCCCACAACTATTTTATTCGTATACCCTAATTTGACATTTTCAAAAGTAACTATCTGTTTCATCACTTCAAAGCCTCAACTAATTTATCTATTATCGTGTCTATAAGGCTGAAGTAATCCATTGCTTCTTTTGTCCCGCCAACCGAATTCGGCACGATAACTACTTCAGCGCCTGTCTGTCCGGCGACAAACCGCGCCGGCTTTTCATCATAAAAAACCTCCATCAGGATTACACGGATATTTTTCTGTTTTATGATGTCGATTACCTCTTTTAGATGCCCGGGAGAAGGCGGAATGCCCGGTTTTGGTTCAAGCTCACAGCCAACTTCCAAAGCAAACCTATTGGCAAAATAAGGCCAACTGCGATGGTAAATCGCAATTGCTTCTCTTTTAAATGGCTCTAATTTCTTTGTCCATTCAAGCATTTTTTTATCTATTTTTCTGTGAAATTCAAGTAAATTATTTTGGAAATAATCCGCATCTTCCGGCCTGATTTTTCTCAGCCGCCGGGTAATATTAGAAGCAATTACCCTGGCATTTAAAGGATCCAGCCAATAATGCGGATTGCCCATCGGATGCACATCGCCCATTGAACGGTCTACTTTGGCAGTAGTAGGAACCTCCATGAGATTCACCCCTTCTGAAGCATCGAGATGGCCGGGTTGGCCGATTCTTATCTTCGGATTTCTTGAACCGTCAAGGATCAATCCCTCATAGCCGATCTCAAGCTCAAGGCCGGCGCGGATAAAAAGGTCCGCATTCCTGGCTTTTATCATAAAAGAGGGTTTTGCTTCGACAAAGTGCGGGTCCTGGTACCCTTTGCAGATACTATCAACTTTAACCTTATCTCCGCCCACTGCCTCCGCTATAGACTTTAAATCCGTGGTTGTGGTTAAAATCTGCAATCTATCTGTAACGGAATAGGCCGAACTTGTAAACAAAAAACATAGGGCAAAAATCCCGGACAAAACAATAATCTTTCTCATAATCATTCCTCCTTTAAGCTATATCCTTAATAAGTATGCGCTCTATGCGGCCCTAATCCAAAATTGCACTGCAGCCACATTTCGTTACTATTCTTATCGTAATCTCTATCGGTATGTTTAAAATGCAATCTCCAAAAACAATATTCGCTTTGGGCAAATGTCATCCCCGCGGATACGGCTTCATCCCTCCGGTTGGAGTAATCCGGAAATTCCGATAAGTCATATCTGCTAAAAACCGACAAGCGTCTTGCGAACTGATATATCAGCGAAGAATACGCTCCCCGGGAATCAACTTGATTGAGGTCAACCTGATCTTTTTGGCTAAAGAGCGCCTCGTTCTGGAAAACCAGAGATTTATACAATCCCTCTTTTAACGGCCGCCATTTATAGGTAAGGTCAATACCCTCAAGGTTTGTTCTGTTGCTGCCGTGTCCGCTATCGTTGGGGCCGGTGGCAAAACTTCCGCCAAGTTCCAATGTCGATTCAGGGTTTATTTCAAAAAAGTTCTTAAGGTGAGCCACATAGGCCATATCCCTTCCCTCGTTTCCGGCAAAACTCGCGGCATTGTGGTTATTAAGCGCTTCAAATGTCAACTCTATATATTGATCCCAGGGATTAGCAAGTAAACTGCTTACTGATATTCCCGGCTCGCTCATGCCTTCTTCGCCGAAAAAGTTAGTCAGCATATTGGGATAATCACACCAGGGTAACGCGTGCAGATGGATTCGATTAACTTTGCCGAATCCCGCCTTGAATTTTCCTATTTTGGCCTGTAAATCAAGCGGCAGTTCCAAAAGAGTAAGGTATCCTTCGCAAAGCCCGATCTTCCATCCTCCATCCTCCTGTTCTACGTGCATAAAAAAGTCCGCCCTGGAATAAGGATCTACCGTTGCGGAAAATGCCAGCTCTGCCTGGCGCATCTTGAATTGATTATATTGCTCATCGTCTTTCTTATCCGTAGCGTGAAAAATAAAATCGCCGATTACGCTTATATCCGGATTGAAACTCTGGAAACATCCGGCCGATTGTACTTGTTTAATTTTCGCTTCCAGGGCATCAATCCTTTTATCATAAGATGTCTTCATTTGGCCTAATTGCGAGTTTAATCGGCCGAGTTCTCCTTCTGTTTTTTTAAGGTCTTTATTCTCATCCAGGTCTTCCTGCGCATACAACCTGCAATTAAAAGCAAAAATAAATACTAAAAATATCACGATCTTTTTCATGGATCTCATCCTCCATTAATCTATTAAAACTATTGCTTTCAGAGAAAGTTAAACTAATATATAATCTGAAGCAATAAATTACGGAATTTATATGGAACTATAAATTTAGGGGGGGGCAATTAGACGGTAACCGGCGGCGCACGGAGATACAAAAATGCCCGGTAGCATTTGAGGATATATAATTGTGGAGCATATAAAAACAAACGCTCACACCTAAAATACAGCCCAAGGAGAATAAGGCTAACGAAAAAAATACACGCCGAAATAATCAGCCACGTACAGGAAGGGCAATCGTCATGAACGTGGCCGTCGCAGTGGTTATGGAAAAACTCGGCTCCGATACTCAGAAAAAGAAAAATAAAAATTATAAGAAATGATATTATTTTTAAATGATTATTTTTAGGAGCAAACATAGCAGCCATATTTCCTTTTAAGAAAATCGCCATCGGCGATGACTTTTATCGCCAGTTATAGGCGATTTTCGCAGCCCCAGCCGTTTTGCTTTGCGTAGCAAAGCAGGCGGAGATAGGAAAGTATTTTTATACTTTCCTATGCAGTGAAAAAATAGTATACCATAGCGTCCGCTTTGTCAAGCTGTTTAAACTTTATCATAATTTATCCACATACTCTTTCAATTTCGCCCTGAAAGTAATTATGCTTTGATCACATTCCTGAAGATTCATTATTAAATGAACTACCCCGCAGCAAGCTGCGAGGTATCCCCGCTAAAATAACTCTAACTGTAACTCCTGCTTATGAAGCATCGTATACTCTTTTTCCAATCCCTGCGTTTTAACATACTTACTGATTGTTTCTTCACAGCCATGCTTGCTAACCGTATTTATATAATACCCATCTGCCCAGAATTCTCCACCCCATAGCTGTTCCTTTACCTCTGGTCTCTGTTCAAACACTTTCCTTGCTGTTATACTCTTTACAATCCTCGTAATCTTTGTGGGA
>JAKLQT010000114.1 GCA_022013205.1 Candidatus Omnitrophota bacterium
CAAAACCAGATACTGAACGCCAATAAATCTTAAAATTCCCGCTGTTTTCTCCGCATTAACATCAATAATCTTTTTCCGCAAAGCTTCCGCCCTGGTCCCGGGGATTACTCCGTTTACCAACCGCTTCTTATGATACCGCTGGAAAAATAAATATGGCCTTTCATCCGCGTCTATCGGATACTCCGCTACAATACAATCTCCTTCCTGCTTAGCCAGCCATTGATAAACAGGAGGCACTGTGCCCGCGTCAATTACTCTTTGCGGAGGATAAGGCAAGAATTCAAAACAAATCAACAGAGCGATTAAAACAGTAAGACCTGTTTTTTTTCTTTCAGAAAAATTCTTAAGAAAATAAGCCGTCCCGAAACCGGCAAGCACACATATTGAAATAAGAACAAAGACCCCCATTCTCGCATAATTGCGAAACATTGAAAAAACCTTATAAAGAAAGAATGATGGGAAAGGAATAAATATCTTTCCAAGCTTCAAAAACGGCGGAAACGAGAAAATCATAAAAGCAAAAAAAGCGAACAAAAAGAAACTTTGCGAAAAAACAACGTCATTTCTACTCTTTTCCAATGCGTCTTTTTTGCGGCGCCATTTCGTAACCCAGAGATAAGAAAGCAGCAATCCCGTCCATCCAAGGTAAAGTGTTTGCTCAGGCGGGTTATCGCCATAAAGAAAAGTATCAATAAAAGGCCTTGTTATCCATCCCAGAAGCGGATGAAAATGGGCCGGGAGAATATAGTTGAGAATTCTGGCTGAATCCGCAAAAAGCTGCCCAAAAGGGCGTCCGTAATCAGCGTGTATGAGCGGACTCTCGGAAGATTTAACGACCAGAAACTTAACTATATGCAATAAGGACGGCAAGAGTAAAGCCGCAGCCATTAGCGCGCCGGTAAGAATATATGGGGTATTCGCAATAATCTTTTCCTTTAATGATACGCGATAATAAAAGCAATAATATAAAAAAAATACCGAGGAGAATATCCCGGCAAAATAAAGATAATAATAATCGAAAAATCCTGTTAAAGCGAACAAAATTCCGCATAAAACCGCACTTATATACGAAGGCTTTTTTATAAAATTAAATAAACCAAGGATATAAAACACAAGCCACTGCATGTTGGAAAGGCCGAGATGCTCAAAGGCATGAGAAAAATGATAGGGGGAAAAGGTAAAGATCAAACCGCTAAGCACCGAAGCATATATGTTTTTCGTAAAAAAGAAGACCAGATAATACATGGCCAGTCCGGAAAGTATAAACCCCAATAAAATCTGAATATTATAGGCCCTCACTTCCCCGATCGCAGCACTCAAATGCTTATTTATAAAATTCCAGACAGGATAATAAGGGTATTTAGAATAATCAGCGCCGTAGGGAGCCGATACCAGCGGAACCTTTAAATCTGAAATTTCCTGCTGATCAGCGATTTTCAGCCACCAGAAATGCCAGACCGTAACCAGCGCATCTTTAGGGTTTCCGAACACTTTTCCCGTAAAATTACAAATTACCGGGTTTATCGCCATCATCCCTAAAACAGTAAAGATAATAATCACGAGCATATTTCTATATATACTGTTACTTTGCATCTGATTGTGAGGTTTTACAGGGGTCACCTTTCTCCTTTGCATGTCATAAAAATTAACGTTTTCCTAATATATACGTATTTATTTCCGATTTATCAGGCATAACAAGAGCGCATAAAAATCTTAAAATCAGTAAAAAAGGCCCAATCAATATTAACAGGATAATATTAAAAACAGTGTTACTGCTTTTATTTTTTTTATAGACGCTGGCTAACAAATCCTGAAAATAATCAAACGGATTCGCCCCATAGTCCACCAAAGCAAAGCCATGTCTTTCAAACAGTTTTTTTATAGATTCACAACTATAGCAAAACAAATGACGCGGAGCATCCAGATGAAACCAGTTTTCTTTAGTCCAGGAAAAACCAAGGCTGCGCTCATTTGGAATATCAAAAACAATTACCCCGTTATCTCTAAGCGCCTTTCTCAATTTTTCCGCAAAGTCATCAGGATTCTCAATGTGTTCAAGAACATGCCACATAATTATAACATCGAATTTTCCGTTTTCAGCTATAAAATCACTGGAAAGTTTTGCATTAAAAATTTTAATTTCACTGTAATTGTTCCTTATATGATCATATCCTTCTTTATTTATCTCAATACCATATTTATCAAAACACGAAGGCAAACCATGCAGAAATCTTCCCTGGCCGCAGCCGATCTCAAGAATCTTTCCCTGAGTTACTCCGGCCTTTTTTATTAAACTCAAATGAAACTTATCGCTTACCCATTCAAGACATTTAATAATTACCGCAAAAAGCCCCCCGGATATCTGTTTTTCATAGTAATTTTTTTTGTAGTACTTTTCATAATAATCAGGATTAACCTCTACATCAACAAAAGCTGCTTTACAGTGATTGCATTTATACAAACCAAACCTATCTTGACTTACGGATTCTCTGCCATGCGTGTTCTCAGCAAAAAACAATAGCTGCGTATCCTCATTATGACATAATTTGCATTTTATGGGCATACTATTTAATTCCGGAGAGAAGACATATTTCCTCCGCTCTTTTTTCCCAACCCCATTTTTCATCGATAAGTTCAATCGCCTTATCTTTTAATTCGTTATAAA
>JAKLQT010000115.1 GCA_022013205.1 Candidatus Omnitrophota bacterium
AATTTTTTTAGGAACCCCTTCTATTGAACTGTTTTTTTCAATATTTTTATAGCAATCTCCAATTTTTTCCTCTAATTGCTTCGGATTTAAAGGAATATTAATAATATAAGGAAGAAGATTTTCCTTGTCTATATCAAAAAAAGCAGCAATACTTTTATTCTCATCCATAATTGTTTTTCCGTTTTTGTAATAGTCCTTAAAATTCCATCTATTCCCATTTCTCATTCCTTTTTTAAAACTATCTTTTGTTTCTTGATCATACTCTACAAAGAATATATCTTTATTGTGATTGTAAACAAGGTTTTTCATAGTATCAAAGAAAATGTAGGCCCCATATTCACTCTCGCTACAAATATTGATTCCAAAGTTATCTTTAATGGATTTTATTAAATTCTCAGGATTTTTTAATATTTTTATTACTTTATCTAATCTTATTATATCTTCATAATTCAAACAGGAGTCTAGGCTTTCTATAATTAATGGCATAATAATCCCAAAATGTTTTATATATTTAAAATATATTTTTAAAAAAATTTTAAAAAGTTCCAAATAATAACATTTATATACTACAATTTAAAATAGAGATTATATGATTAAAAAAATTGACAAAAGATTATTGTATTTCTACGGCGAGAACTGCAGGCTTTCGCTTTCGAAAATAGCAAAAAAGATTCACAAGAGCCCGCAGCTTATTAAATACACAGTAAGCAGGCTTGAAAAAAACAAAATAATCCTTTTTTATTATACTGTTATTGACTATTCATGTTTTGATATGCTATTATTTAAAGTTTATTTCAAGGGTGGCTGTTCTAAAAGTTCTGAACTGAATTTATTGGTAAAGAAGCTAATGGAAAACCCTTACGTGACTTCAATCTATGAAATGGGCGGCCAGTATGATTTTCTTGTTGAATTCATGGCCCAAAATCCCTCAAAATTCAATAAAGAGCTGAAGATGTTGATAAAAGAGCATGAGGAACTAAATAATTATGACATAATTATAAATATTGTTTCTCATCTTTATCCTCGGGACTATCTTATGCCCAAGAATAAGAAAGCTAATGAGATTACCATTCCCTCAGAAATAATAGTTGGGGGAGATAGAGATAAAACTATTTTAAATGATAAAGAAAAAAGAATACTGCTGGCTTTTGTTGAAAATCCAAAGATAAGATTAACTTCAATTGCTTCAAAACTAGATATTAATATAAAGACTGTTATATCAGTAATAAAATCACTGAAGAGCAAGAAAATAATAAGGGCATACAAATCTGCATTAAATATAGAAAAGTGCAATCTAATCAATAATAAGATTACCCTGAAGCTTCATAATATTGAACCAGAAAAGGAAAACAAGATGTTAGATTTCTGTTTAAACAACCCAAATATTGTAAAATTCAGCAAGACAATAGGGGAGTGGGATGTTGAAATAGATGTTGAAACAAGCTCACCAATAGATTTCAGAGAGATTTATCTTGAGATAAGGGAAGAATTTAAGGATGTTATAAGGTCATTCAACAGCTATAGAATATATAAGGTATTTAAGCACAATTATCTTGCAGAGAATTATTCTGCATAAGCTTTAGGATTTTTTTATTATGCGGTATTTTTTCAGGACATTTGCATAAACTTCAAAATCATCTGAATTCCTGAAATCCTGTTTTACGTTTTCAGGCAGTTTTTTGAACAACGAGTTAACTATGTTCAAAACCTTCACAACATCCTCCTCCATCTCACCGTCATAAGTTTTGATTTCCGGCTCTTTTTCAGGCTCTTCAGGCTTTTCTTTTTTTCTAAAGCAAAAGATTTTCTTAAAAAGTTTGCTGATAAAGCTCTCTTTCATATCCTCTACAATTGGCTCCTCATATTCTGTCTCAGTTTTGGATTCTTCTTCTGGCTCTTCAAAAACAATTTTTTCCTCTTCAAAGATTTTTTTAGGTTTTGCTGAAAATAATTTAAATAATTTAGCAAAAAAACCATTTTTTTCTTCTATAACAGCACTTTCCAACCTATCCTTTCTAACATCTATATACTCCTCTGTTGTATATTGGTCTATATGGATTTTTTTCTTGGGCTTTGACTTAAAGAATTTTTTAAATTTCTCAGAAAAATGTATTGAATTTTTTCTTCTTATATTTGGAGTAACGGCTCTGTTAAAAAACTATTTTACTGGCGAGGATATCATGAATTGGGGAACTGAAACGTGGGAATTGACCAAAAAAATATTCCCGATATTGATAATTGGAACTTTTATCGTGGGGGTAATAGCATATTATCTCCCGCCCGATACCTTCCGACCATTCATAGGCGGAAACTCAATAGTATCTTGCTTTATTGCATCTGTAATGGGCGCGCTGCTGTATATGCCCACGCTGCTTGAAGTCCCGATTGTCGGGACGACCTTTGGATATTCAGCAGGGGTAATCGGAGATGGACCTGCTCTTTCATTGCTCTTAGCAGGACCTGCAGTAAGTTTGCCGAGCATGCTTACACTGCAGAGAATTATGGGTACGGTAAAAACAGTGGCTTTTATCATACTGGTTGTGGTTGTATCAACACTGGCAGGATTTATATATGGCAATATGAGGTGATGACTATGGGAAAACCTTGCTGTCCGTCAAGCGCTCCTAAACCAACAATGATCAGGATAGGAGGCGTTGTTGTGGGTCTGACGGCTATAGGCGAGATATTTAAAAAGCTCTATGAAGCTGGGAAAAAACCTGAGAATGTTGACAGGCATGAGCTTGTTAAGGAAGTTTCAATATACAACTATATTCCTTCCGAGGGCTGGAATGAATATGCTGAGGCATTAATAGAAGAATATAAAAAATACTATAATGGGAGAATAAAATGAAGTCGAGGTGCTTGGACCGGGCTGTGCGAAATGCGACAGGCTGGAAAAGAAGGTCAAGAAAGTGATCAACGAACTGGGATTAAAGGATGAGGTGATTAAGGTCAAGGACATCACCAAAATTATGGAATATGACATAATAATGACACCAGCCCTTGTAATTGATGGTGAAGTGAAGTCGGCAGGCAGAATACCAGCCAAAGACGAGATTAAAAAATGGATAGACCTCAGAACATGAATCAATAAAGAAAAACTCAGAGGAAATTGCCATGAAGTTCAAGCTCCTATCGCATCCTGACAGGGCAAAGATACTGTTGATGCTGGAACAACGAGAGCACTGCGTGTGCGAAATAACCAAAAAACTCAACGTTCCAAAGTCAGCTCTTTCATATCATCTTGGGCTGTTGAAAAAATACGGAATAGTATATACAAAAAAGCGTTCTCGTTTTGCCTTTTATATGCTTTCTCACGCAGGTAAAAGGATGCTTGGGCTTTTCCAAAAATAGTTCAAATTTTTTTGAATCAATCTGTCAGGTTTATTTAGTGCAAGGCAGATTACAGTAAGAGGCGTTCTCTTGAAGGAAATATCTGGCTGTGCTGGTGGAACAGATAAAGGCAGTCTTGGCATAATAAGTAAGTTTCTGACTTTATGGATTCTTCTTGCCATGGCAGGGGGGATAATCCTTGGTGCTGTGTATCCTCAGGTAGCCGAATTACTGGATGCGGTACAGATCGAACAGGTCTCTCTGCCCCTAGCCATAGGTCTTATCTGGATGATGTACCCGCCTCTAGCCGGAGTGAAATATGAAGAGCTCTCCAGAATGAAGAAACAGGGGAAAGCCCTGAGCGCATCCATCGTCCAGAACTGGATTATCGGTCCAGTGCTGATGTTCGCTCTTGCATGGCTCTTCCTCCCTGACCTTCCTGAATATCGTATAGGTCTAATATTAATCGGTCTTGCACGCTGTATCGCCATGGTTCTCGTCTGGAACCAACTGGCAGGCGGGGATAATGATCTATGCGCGGTTCTTGTTGCCATGAACTCTCTCTTCCAGGTAGCACTTTATTCCGTACTCGCCTATGTTTTTATTACCGTACTGTCTGCCTGGATAGGAGGCGCTGGTGAGGGGCAGTTGTGGATATATCGATTGAGCAGGTCGCCAAGGCAGTTTTCATCTATCTGGGAATTCCCTTTATCGCAGGTATAGTAACCCGGTCTGTTCTGCTAAAAAAGAGAGGAAAGGAATGGTATGATAATGTATTTATGCGGAAACTTGGCCCGACGGCGCTGATTGGGCTGCTTTTTACCATTATAGTCATGTTCTCCTTGAAAGGCGAAAAAATTGTCGAACTTCCCATGGATGTGTTCAGGATTGCAATGCCATTGCTTGCCTATTTCATCATAATGTTCGGCGTTTCTTTCTTCATGTCTCACAGGCTTGGATTCTCATATGACCATTCCACAACCCTCGCATTCACCGCAGCGAGCAACAACTTTGAACTTGCGATTGCGGTTGCGGTTGCGGTCTTTGGTATAGGTTCGGGTCAGGCGTTTGCTGCAGTGGTAGGTCCGCTTATCGAAGTGCCTGTGATGCTGGGACTGGTGCATGTTGCGAGAAGAGCGAAGGTCATATGGTTTGACGAAAGTGGTATCCCGATAAATAGAAAACGTACTGCGAATTAATCCACGGAAAAGGAGGAATAAAATTTGTCATGGTTTAAGCAATTATCAGAAGCACATGCGCCGAAATGGGCATCAAAATCATAGACCTTGCCGTGAATGTGGACCATGTGCACATATTTTTCCAGTACCCTCCGAAATATTCCGTAAGTTTTATCGCAAAGAAAATTAAAGGATGAATAGCGATTTAGTAAATCGATTTTGGTAAGAAGGCAGCAATATTTATCATTTCATGAAACATAGTAATAATAAATATGACGAACATTGCATATTATATTAGAGAGAACCAACTCGAAGATGTACTAAAAAATATGGATATAGGTAGTGGGAGTAATAAAATTCATAAAATGATTGAAAATGCTGATGCAAGTAAAGTTTATGGTATAACAAATTATGGAAAATGCCGAGTGGTTGTTGCAGAAATCGACATAAAAGAATCATATGAAGATAAACATCATAAACGGGCTTACAGGGTAAAAGGAGATGAAAAATCGAAAAAAATTGACCCACCGATTCCGTTTGTTGAATTATTCCCGGATAAACCATTTACATATCCTGTAATAAGATATGTTTGAACTTATTAAAAATCATGGAGGTTTCAAATTTTCAAATGCCCATAATAACCGCATACATCGAAAAAGATCCGGAAACAGGCTTATATGTAGCGATTGTCCCAGGAATTCCCGGCGCCCATACTCAAGCAGCGACTCTCGATGAGCTTCAGGAGAACCTCAAAGAGGTACTGGAACTGTGCCTGGAGGAGATGGAGCCTGAGACCAAACAATATTTACCTCAATTTGTCACGTCCATTAATAAAAGAAATTTTAAGGGAGATAGAACTCGGTGTTGAAGAATACAACGAATATTTGAAGAAATTGTGAAACCTTATTACATCTTATTTCCATGCCCCTTTTTGTCAATAAGAGCCAGATAAACAATAAGCGAGAGAAAACCTCATGCACCCACGTCGATGATCCGCACCTTCCAGTGCGGAGTCCGTGACTTGCGTGCCTTGAAGTGAAGCACAAGAAAGAAGGCCAAAATAACAGGACACCTGAAGAAAACGCTGGAAAAACGCAATTAACAGCGTCGTGAGACTCCCTCAGCCACTTCAAAATATCAAAAAGACTCACAATGTTCAACATAAATCTACGCAGACTCTTTAATAAAACCCAGGTATTGCAGCGGAAGCCTACAAAGGCGCAAGCAAGATGGGGAAAGGGAAGAAGTTAAAAACTACAGAGGTCACTGCTGATTTCCAGAAATTCGAGGATTTCTTCTTCCATGATGCACATGTATTCGGCATAATCACCTGCATTGCGGACAGCATGGCTGAGTCGGGAATCTCGTTTACACATAAAGACAGGGACCTGATGCTTTTCGATGCTTTTCAGATGCTTCAGGTCAAATGATCTGGCAGCCGAGTACGAGCTAAATACCCTGATAAGCGAGCTTACTATTGCGAACATGGTATTCGGGAACAGCTTCCCGGTCATCGACCCGGACAATTCTGAGTTCGACTTCTTAGAGCAGTTAAGCCCCAGATCACTCTCTATTAATAACGAGAATGGAAGGCACGCTGGCTGGAAATTCCAGGAAGGAGAGACAAACGCCGCCCTCACAAGAGAGCAAGTCCTGCACATGGTCCTGAAAATGATTGCTGAACAGCAGGAGCGATGCGCCGGCTGCGGTGCTAATTATGATGGCAATGTACGGTGTACCTTTCTTGCTGATATCTGGAAGCAGCGGCAGCCTGTTTTCAAATGACACATTCTGCAGCACCCGCGAGGCTGCGAGAAGATAAGCGTTGAGCGCAGACAGCATGGCTATTATTCCGATTACAGCCATTACCTTTTCCGAATATTGAAGCTATTACATAAAACAAAACCAACGCAACTGGCTGAGATTGCAACGATAAGCCAGGCAAGGAGTGAGCCTGGACCGGCTAGTCCTGCGGCTATGCCCGGAACCACGAATATGCCTGAGCCTATAGTCCCGCCCACGCCGAAACTTACAAGTTCATCGAGACCAAGGTTTTTTCGATATTCTGCCATAAAAATAAGCCGCCGGAGGGATTTGAACCCTCGATCTGCTGATTACGAATCAGCCGCTTTGCCGGGCTAAGCCACGACGGCATGAAAAAGCAGTATATCGGTATTTTTGTCTAAATAGCTATCGCATTATTTTTTAAGCATTAAAACAATTAAAAGAATATGCTGGACATCCTGAAGATAATTTTCTGCACACCGTTTTTGATTTATTCGTGTTATTCAGATATTAAAACGCGCCGCGTGTCCAATAACGTGTGGCTTGTAATGCTTGCAGGCGGCGCTTTTTTTGTGCTGTATGATTTTTATCTTCCTCGTTTATTTATCTCAGCAGGATTCATTTTCGCATTTGTGTATATCCTTTTCCAATTTGGGATATTTGGCGGGGCAGACGCCAAATCTCTTATCGTTTTATCCATAATCCTTCCTACTTATCCAAAATTACAGGCTTTTGGTTACTCTTTTCCCCTGAATAAGCCTTTGATTGACCTTTTTGCCTTCGGTATATTTGGCAACGCAGTCCTGCTGACAATCATTGTTCCAATCACACTGGCTGTATATAACCTGACAAGGATGGGATTGCATATCGACAAACCAGCGTATATTTTCATAGGGTATAAAACTAAAATTTCAGAACTTGCCAACAGGCACATCAAGCTGATTGAAAAATTTGAAGTGGTAAACGGCGCGGTTAAATTCCATTTCAAGCGCGGCGGAGTGGAAATTAATGAGAAGCTCGTTTCAGAGCTTAAAACTCTGTCAGAAGAAGGTTTAATTAAAGATGAGGTATGGGTGACGCCGGGACTGCCATTTATGATTCCTATAACTCTGGGGTTTTTTGTAGCAGTATTTTATGGAGATTTGATTTTTGAATTAACAAAGTATCTGATTTTTAGATAACATTACACAAAAAAGGAATATAAAGCTTTGTGGTTGCTCTGATAAGAGATCTTATGAAACGTGCGGCATATGTTTTTGAGTCTTTAGCAATATAATCATGAATCGCCTGCAGATTGCTGCCTGCCTTCTCTGTCCATTTTACTTTGCCCATTGTTCGACTCTGTCAAGAAGCTCCTCAGTGGTCAGCATCTTTCCCTTCTCAGCATCCTTAAGTCCTTCGAGAACCTGCGCAACAAAGTTTATCTCGTACATGATGTCTTCTAATGAGCTTTCATCAGGCAATCGTTTTATAGTTTCTATGGTTGCTTCTTTTAGCAGGGTCATTATTGATAGCTCGGTATTCAGAATTTTTAAAGTAGATTTATGTTTGCAGGTATATGAAGTTTGCCTGAATATCAGCCGGAAGCTTCTCTCAGCCGCTCATAAGCATCCTTTACACATCTCCACCATTCCTCTGGGTCATCTACTTCGTCAAAGTCCACTGTGCTCAGCCAGATAGCTTCCCAGTTATAGGCGCGAACTTCCCCTATGAATTCTTTGCGACCGTTTTCAATGACTGCAAATACGGTGGCAACACCTACATCTGGCCAATCAATGCCCCCATCAAGCTCAGTTTCATTAATCTCATAGCTTACATAAAGTCCGGGTTTTATTTTGCTCGTTTTTGGAAGTTCGGGCAATGTATCAAGAAACTCCTTGGTTCCGCTTTCTTCTAACGCCCATTCTTGCATATCTATTGCCTGCCCTTTACTGATGCGCCATCGGGTCATTGGGATTTTTCACCTCTGGAAATGAGAAACATCTTTTGCAATCTGAACTGCCTCTGCTGCAAACATAGTTAGCTAATTGTAATCGAAATTTTATAGAATTTAACCTCAATTAAATCTTTGATTGGTTCTAAAGAATATTTTAATCTTGAATCGGGGTCGCCCTCAAAAGTAATTATTAGACCACAAACATTTTGCCCTTCTTTTGCCAAATTTTTCTTAACCCATCCCATATATCTCAATGTCTGACCCACAACTTTATCACTTTCTCTTCCACGTTTCAATTCAATTATTACAATGCAGAACGTAGGCGGGCTTGAATGTTGTGTTATACCATTCCCTTAAAACAGGAAATATTACCTAAATTTAGGATATATTCCCTGAAAATAGGAAAATATTTAAGCGCAGAGAACCATTTAACCTTATGGAAAGCATAATCGGAACAAAGACCGCTATTAAGATACTCTCCCATTTATTAAAAAATCCTGAAAAAGAGTTCAAAGAATCAGAGCTGTTAAAAAACTGCGATGTTGGAAAAGGCGCAGGAGCTGAAGCAATAAACAGGCTTTCATCATCAAACATACTTAAACTAAAAAAGGTCGGCAAAACAAAGATTATATCGCTGAATGCTATACATCCTGTAGCCTTTTCTTTGAGAGTGCTTTTTGACAGGTATAGATATCTTTCA
>JAKLQT010000116.1 GCA_022013205.1 Candidatus Omnitrophota bacterium
AAGAAGTGCTGAATCCAGGCATAATTAGCGTTTCCAGCAGGCGGTGTACCAAATTTCCAGCGGCCGTCGGTTTTAAGCATCTCCCCGCTCCAATCACTGTCATTAAACGGAGGATTGGCAATCACGTAATCCGCTTTCAAATCCTTATGGCAATCATTAAGAAAAGAACCTTCATTATTCCATTTAACTTGTGAACTATCTATATTACGGATAGCCAGATTCATTTTTGCCAGACGCCAGGTGGTTTGATTGCTTTCCTGGCCATAAATGGATATATCATTTACCTTACCCTGATGACTGGACACAAACTTTTCCGATTGAACAAACATACCGCCGGAACCGCAGCAAGGATCAAATACCCGTCCTTTGTGCGGCTCAAGCATTTCTACAAGTAATTCAACAACACTTCTCGGAGTATAAAACTGCCCGCCTTTTCTTCCTTCAGCCAGAGCAAATTCTCCCAGAAAATACTCAAACACATGTCCTAGAATATCAGCACTGCGCGCTTTAGCGTCACCAAGAGCGATATTGCTCACAAGATCAATAAGCCCGCCCAAATTTGTGGGATCAAGATTTCCCCGGGCGAAAACTTTAGGGAGAACATCCCTAAGAGAGGCATTTTCTCTTTCAATAGCATCCATTGCCTCATCAACAGTTTTACCAATCGTCGGCTGCTTGGCATGAGTTCTTAAAAAACTCCATCGTGCTGAGGGCGGAACAAAAAAAACATTTTCCGCTTTATACTCATCCTTATCCTCAGGATCCGCTCCGTCATATTTACCTTTACCCCCAACAAGCTTGTCATGTAATTCTTCAAAACTATCCGATATATATTTCAAAAACATTAGGCCTAAAACTATATGTTTATATTCAGCCGCATCAATATTCTTTCTGAGCTTATCCGCAACCTTCCAAAGCTGTTTTTCAATCGGCTCATCTTGTGTTTTGTTATTTTTAACTTTTGCCATGTTTTCTCCAAATTCTTGTAAAAATTATAAAACCCCTTCATCACTAAAACTATAAAAACCATCATTACCAATAATGATATGATCTATTAATTTAATTTCCATCAGCTTTCCAGCATCGCTTAATTCTTTGGTAAACTTTTCATCTTGAGGACTTGGCTTTATCCTAGCACTGGGATGATTATGCGCGCAAATAATTGATACCGCGAATTTCTGCAAAGCTCCATGGATAATCTCCCTCACAATCGGCATAGCATGATTTACTGTACCAATTGCCGCATCCTCAATATCAAGTATTCGATTATCGCTATCAAGATAAGCAACCTTGAAAATCTCAGTTTTTAAATCTCTCATTTGCGGAACAAGAATATCCACGATATCTTTTGCTGATTTTATTTTCTGCTTTCCGGCAACAAGTTCATCTTCACGAAACCGCCTACCAATTTCAAGTGCCGCCTGAATATGCGCAAGCTTTGCGCTGCCCAAACCTTTAAACTCTTTCCAATCACGCATATCAGTTTGAGTCATATTACGAAATGTACTAAATTTCTTAAGAATATTACGGGCAAGGTCAATTGCGCTGGTGCCCTGTGTTCCAGTGCGTAGAAGAATAGCTAAAAGCTCTGAATTACTCAAAGTTCGAGCACCCTTCTTGAACAACTTCTCCCTTGGTCTATCATCCTCAGGCCAAGTATTTATACCAGTTGCTCTATTATTTCTTGCTTTAGTTATTTTTTTCATACACAGACAATCTGGTTTTTAAAATATTTTACTTCCCCACCAACTCATCGATCTTAATCTTAAAAAAACTAGCAAGTTTTGTTAAAGTATCTAATGTCGGATTTTTATTATTTCCTGATTCGATTTTGATTAGTGTGCTGTAGGTAATATCTGCTTTTTTAGCTAGCTGTTCTTGGGATAGATTGTGTTTTTTTCTGAGTTTTTAATGTTTGATGAAAGCATGGTTCTCCTTTGTTCTCCTTATCTTTATAAAAAACATCTTTTGGTATAATATTTCAAAAACCAAGTAAAAACCTCATAACCTGTTTATTTTAAACAAGTTAAGTTTTACTTGTTTTGGGGAAAAGCAAGTAACCGCACTTTATTTAATTTTCTACTTCTGCTCGATCAGATAATTTATATTTAGTTCCCTTAACAAATCCGGATGGCGGAATAATTTGAATAAGAAGTCCTTGATTAGCCCAAAGCTTTAACATTTTCGCCATCTTATCTCTTTGCACAATGCCGGTGATTTTTCGTGCTTGCTCGTTTGTGATATATTTTTTTTCAGAAAGATAAGCGCTTATCTTTTCCCACTCGGAGGGGCGATTCTCGTTTAAAAGAACTACTTTAATAGAATCTTGATAGAGGGGATAAGTTAAAAATATCGGAGGATATAGATTTTGAACACTCATTTCTTTTCTCATTGCCCTTACGCCCTCGTTTTGATCAAGATTTGGAGGCGAAGGGAATTCCCGCAAATGCTTCACTAATAAATCATTTCTATATCCTTCCGCTCTTACCCAGCCGATATTGGTGCGAGTAATATTATATGGAAACAATCCAGGGCTTTCTACTTCAATCCGATCTTAAAAGATTTTAATTACAATATCCCTCTTCATGTGGTAATCGCGATGGATAACGGCATTTGTAATTGCCTCCTTTACCGCTCTCTCTGGAATTTTATAAATATTTTTAAATCCTGAAGGAATACGAATCCCTGCTCTTAAAAGAGATAAAACATATTCGTGCGCGGAAGATATTTGTTTTACCAATGATCCTTGGATCGTTTTAGGCAAACTAATTAAGTTCGGGGTTTCTCCTATTGTTTCTATTGTTCCTGTATGTTGTAAAACTCGAATAGCACATTTTGCTTCGGTTAAATCATTAGGAAACTCGGCGAAAAGAAGAACTGCCGCAAAAGTAGGAAGCAATTTGCTGTTTGTGTTTTTTCGGGCAAGCCCTGTTTTTTCCAAAACAGATTCTATTGCAGTTTCTCCAATTCCTCTGGATTCCTTCCATTCTTCATACGCACTTGTCTTAAGCAAAGAAAAATCAACATCAACGAGAGCTCTATCAGCCTTTTCAAATCCTTTAGCATAGGCAAATTTTACAATCTCATGAGCATTCAGTTGGCGATTGCTTTTTTCGGCACGGACAAAAACATGATTATTAATTGAATGAAAGCTCAAAAGAGCTTTAGGAATAAAAAGCACTCCGATTTTTTTATTATTATCTTCTATTATTTGAGGCGGCCATATTCCGGATAATGGAGGAGTGATTCTTTGAATTTCTCTTCCTAGTGCGTCGAATACTTCTGCTTTTTCATTAATCCCAAAGATGCGATCCTTTCTGTTTAACTTTGTTTTTTCAGGGTCGTCAACTCCTAAAACAATTACTCCGCCTTCTGTATTGGCCATTGCTACTACTGTTTCAACTACTTTAACGATAACCTTTTCGTCTGACAAACGCTTAAATTCTATGGTTTGTGTTTCTGAAGGAATATTTAGAATATTGTTAAGTAATTCTTTTTGAGTATATTGGTCTTTCATTTATATCTCCAAGTTTTATTTGTCCCAATCTAAACAGTCTAGGGCTGCAAAAAAACTAAAATTACTCTTGCCCCTGCTGATTTGCAAAGCAAATCAAGGCGCTGGGGTCGGCGCAAAAATTATTTTCATAATTTTGCTTGACAAACTATCAATGTATTGCTAATATTATATTAATAGAATACTACTAATTTATTGCTTTTAATTAAATGCTATTCTAGCGCTTAATCTTAAAAATATCAAGGAAAAAGAGAAAGGTTAGCTCATGGCTCATAGCAAAAGGAAGGGGGGATATATTTGAGGATTAGGGTATGAATTAAAGTCTAAAATGTTTATTAGCAAACGCATGCCCGGAGCCGGATTTTAAATATCTTTCAAAGTGTTGCGCCTGCTCCAGTGTTTCAAATGCTATATAAAGCCGAAGTCTCCAAGGGCGAAATTTTGCCGTATGTGGACTTTTCCCACTATTGTGCTCAGCCAAACGCTCTGTTATATCAGATGTATGTCCAATATATCGCCTATTTGATATCGTTTCACTTTCAATAATATATGTGTAATACATTATTTGGCCTGCCATCCGTCCCCCTTCGCACAAGGCTTCGGAGGACACCATCCTTCTCTTCTGAAAAAATTTGTATCGGAGCGAAGGATGGGTTTGTTTGTTTATTTATTTATTTGGCCTGCCATCCATAGCTCTTTTTTAACCGTCCTCCTACGCTCTCCAAGCTTCGGAGGACACCATCCTTCTCTTCTGAAAAAATTTGTATCGGAGCGAAGGATGGTGGAGGTGGCGGGACACTTATCTACTTGTCATCCAAGTAGCGTGGACTATCTCTTCATCCGCCAAAATTTTTGGCGGAGCCTGGCGTATTATAAGAGGCATAAATTTACCGTTGGTTCAACTTCTTCCAACGGTATCACCTCCTATCTCCTCTATTATAGAGGAAGTCTCTGCAGGGCTTTCACCCCTCAGGGTTCCCCTTGCCTTCGCATTAGGGATTCCCTGATGTAAGCCAGGTTTTTCATCTCGAATCGCTTCGAGAGTCGACCTTTACTGATCGAACCCGCGTCCTTAAGTAACTAATAATAGTATCTACATGTTTAGTCTATCTATGAAGCTTTCTTTTTTAATCCCCGCTAGACAGGGTATTAAAAAAGGCAGCTTTTGAACTTTTGACCGTATCTGTCAAAAGCAAACCAGGTACGGCGATCCTGTTAATGACGTTTTACAATCCCACAGGCACAAACTGTAAAACGGGTTGCTTTATCTCAAAAGCAACGCGGGTGCAGGTACAAATCCTGTGAAGGACGGATGCGAAATACCTGATCCGATTTTCGCAAGAAGTGCATCTACGCTAGCTGGAATTTTAGTTTCAGCGTTTATTGTTTTGCCAGGTGTTTTACCCTTCGATAAAGCTCAGGGCCCCTTACGGGACGAGGCCTCCCGACCACCTCGACATGCTGCTATTATACAATTATCCTAAGTCGAACCCTTTCACCCCCTTCACACTAATTATACACTGATTTACACTAATAACCAAAGATATATTTTGTCGCGTGTTATGCGCTGTATATTCGTATGTTTTATTTGCGGAAACTCCCTAGTTTTCTCAAACGCTGATCTGTTTCTTTCTTGGCTATTTTCTCCCGCTGGTCATACAATTTACGGCCCCGGCCAAGCCCAAGCTCAACCTTTGCCTTGCCTTTTGAGTTAAAATACAAACTCAAGGCGATCAGGGAATAGCCCTTTTGCTTTATTTTACCAAAAAGCTTGGTTATCTCTCTTTTATTTAAAAGAAGCTTTCTGACGCGCGTCGGCTCAACGTTAGCATAACTTCCTTTATCATAAGGGCTTATATGTAAGTTGTACAGAAATACTTCCTCATTCTGTATCCGGGCGAAGCTGTCCGTTAAATCCACCTTGTTTGCTCTAAGGGATTTCACCTCTGTCCCCAATAACACTATCCCTGCTTCTATTCTTTGCAGAATTTCATATCTGTGTGCTGCCCTTTTATTAGAAGCAATTCTCTTGTTCTCCATAACGAAAAATTATACCATAGACTAAGGAGTATTGCAATTTATCCCCTTGAAATATAAATTAAGGGTTAAAATAAATAATCACACAAAGACACCAAGACACAAAGGATGAGGGAAAATGAGATTGGTAAGCTTATTGTTGAAGAGAGCAATTGGTACACATAAATAACTTAGCCCTGGCCTTCTTGAAACCGTTTATGAATAAAAAACTCTGTGATCTTTGTGCCTCTGTGTGAGAAAAAAAATTATCACAATGCGTTGCGGCCCGATTTGATTTATTAAACAAACATTATTTGCTCATTTTGGTGAGGAGACGAGTTCCGCAGCCCTGACTAAATCTGAAGCATTGGCGTTTCCCCAATCAGGAACAATCGCTAGTGTTTTTTCTCAGGTTGAGGATCATTACATTCTTTGCAAAAAATATATACCAGCTCATTAATTGCCTTGCACTTAGGACAACGCCAGCTGTTTGACTTATCCAGATATTTCAGTTCATTAATTTTGTCATTAGCTCTTCTATACCCCAGGATTCCGAGAAAAACCAGCCATACAATGACGGTCAAATACACCGGATTAAAAAAAGGACGAAAGAAAAAAACTATCCAGATAAAGACCGGTATGATTGAAACAATCAGCATTTTCCCAAAACGCTTTTCCCATCTCTCGCTTAACCCCCCAAACGCCAACGCAACAGTGAACACAAAAAAAATACAGCTTAATATAAGCGAAATTAGAAACAGCGGATGCGAAAAGGCAAAGTTAATTATCTGCGAAGCAGACAGCTTAGATACAATTTCTCTTCTCATTTTTTTAATATATTGGAAATTAGACGGAAGATTCCTGAACTAATTTCTTAATTTTTTCCAGTCCCTT
>JAKLQT010000117.1 GCA_022013205.1 Candidatus Omnitrophota bacterium
ATGAAAATCATTTTCATTAACAGATTAAAAAAATTTACCCTTTCTTTTTACACTTATCACATATTCCATAAAATTGAATTATGTGACTTGTGATTTCAAAGTTGTATTTCTTAGACAAACCTTTCTCAGTTTTTTTTAATAATTCTATTTCATCATTGATAAAATCAGTATACTCAATTATACGATTACATTCTTTACATACCAGATGATGATGGTGATGACTTTTCTTTGACCCCTCAACAAGTTCATACCTTGCTCTACCATCACCGAAATCAAACTTAAAAACAAGGCCCATGTTAACCAGTATTTCCAGTGTCCTATACACAGTTGTAAGCCCCACAGCTGGGTAAGCAGGATGGATTTTGTTATAGATATCTTCCGCGCTCAGATGTTTATCTGCAGTCATTAGCGCATCTAAAATAGCCTCCCGCCCTGCTGTAATTCGATAACCGCAGCCTCTAAATCTTCCATGCCACCACACCGGGCCTGTTCCATATCGTCTTGGCATACTATGTCTCCTTACTGAAAACTATTCCCATTAACAACTATATATCATTTTTTTCTTTTTGTCAAATATTTTTTAATTCTAAAAACAACAAGTGATAAAGATATATTTCATTGTAATATTGCCGATTAGTTTGTAGTTTGCAATGCGCTAAAAAGTATCCTTATATTCTATGCGTAATGGACGGAGATAACTCTATTATAATCCAAGATCAAGCAATCTAAGGATTACAAGCCCCTTTTTCTAATAATTCTCGGCAAGGACCTCGTAATATGCCTGAGGATGTTTGCATGCCGGGCATTCCTGCGGCGATTCGGCCCCTTCCATTACATAACCGCAATTAACGCAATGCCACTTCACTACTGCCGGCTTTTTAAACACCTCATTACGCGTAAAATTGCTGATCAGTTTTCGATACCGAGCCTCATGGAATTTTTCTACCTTAGCGATCTGTTCAAAAGAACGCGCCACCTCAGGGAATCCCTCATTCTTTGCCGTTTGGGCAAAGTCCGCATATATCTTGGTCCATTCCATATTCTCACCTGCTGCCGCTGCTTCCAGATTGGTTTTGGTATCGGCAATTACTCCGGCCGGATACGCGGCAACAACATCTACCTCCCCGCCCTCCAGATATTTAAAAAATACCTTCGCGTGTTCTTTTTCGTTTTCCGCGGTTTCAGAAAATATGTTGCATATTTGCATGTAACCCTCTTTTTTAGCCGCGCTGGCAAAATACGTATACCTGTTTCTTGCCTGCGATTCTCCGGCAAAGGAAACCAGCAGATTTTTTTCCGTTTTTGTACCTTTAATCGACTTAACCATATCAACCTCTCTCCTTTAAATTTACATTAACATAACAAATGTCGAAATTAAAATTCGGGATTACATCCAGTCCATCCTCTCCCCGGTACTCTGTCCTTACAATATAATCCCCAGTATCTTCAAGCGACAGCCTCACCATTTCCGCGAAACTCACTTCATCATCAATAAGTAAAACCTTCTTCATCCCCCCTCCTTTGTTTGTTCTGTTTTCAGCATAAAAGTTATACAGGGCCCGGGCCGCGGCTCATTATTCGCAATCTAGATTTTACCACTGGATTAGGCCTCTTCCGCAAAACAACAAAGGAAAAACTGGTCAGATACGCGTTAGGGTAGCACATCAAAAATCTAGTAGTCAGTTTATGTAAACTCTTTAATATTGGGATTTTTTTATAGTATTTATGCCCAAAAAACCCTTTGTATTCAATTATTTCAAACCCTACTTTTTCAAGGTTATTAATCTGTTTCTTTATCGGCCCTTGGCACCAGTTATAATGCGCAGTGAATCTTTTATGAACAATCGGGTCGTTACGCACAAAGAGGTTAAACAGGAGCTTTGCCAGAAACTCAGGAATCAGCCGGTTAATAACAAAGGGCAACGAATATAGCGTAGGAAAAAAGTGAAAGGCAATTCCGCCAGGCTTAAGCAGTTTATAGACATTAGTATGGAAAACTTCTGCATCAATCACATGTTCAGCAAGCATTTTAGAAAATATTAAATCATATTTCTCCTCACTCTTGAGTTTAGGATCGCAAATATCTGCTTCGACCTTTACGTATTCCTCAGGTGCACGCTCAAGTTCAGTCCGTGAGATATCCAAAATTGTATATCTAAGATTCTGCTCCTTTATCTGCTCAAGTGATAAAGAGGGAAAAGCTCCTCCGCCTATCTCACAAAGCTGCTTTGCGCAATTATCTTTTATAAGCTCGTTCAGACACTTTAAATATTGCGGCCATGGGTCACTCGCATCATAAACTATTTTCATTATTTTTCTCCTACTCAAAAGGTAAAATAAAATATTCACCACAGAGCACACAGAGTTCGCCGAGAAAACTAAAGCATAAAACGTTCTATTCCGTTTTTTAATAATTTTACATTAAAGTTAATAAGCAAACCAACTTTTATCTTAGCTAATTTCATATAAGTTCAAAGCTTGGCTTTATGAATTTCAGCAGCTTTCTCCACGCTTTTTATCTCAAGAATAAGGCTTTCTTCGATTAGCATATTGATCCGATAACCACAATCAAGACGAGTGCCTTTATATTTTTAATTTAAATAATTTCTTACCTCCGTGCCCTCTGTGTGCTCTGTGGTTAATTCTTTCATATCCTTGTCGAGTGCTTTATTTGACACTACCAAAAGGTATTAACGCACTTTCTTCCAAAAGGGTTTTTGCCTCATAAACATGCCCTCCAAGGTTCCGATAAAAAAAGCATAGTTAAAAACAACAAAGAAAAAAGGCATTCTGAGGATTTTTTGAAGCTTATTATCCGCCTTTTTTATAAAAATACCGCTAAACATAGCTAATACATAAAACAATATCTGCGAATAGAAAACTATCTGATAAAAAATATGCTCTGTAGATAATTTGACAGAACTGACAAAAAGCAAAATCAGAAAATATGGGGAAAACCATCTAAACAGCTTATTCGAAATAACTTGAAACAGAAGAAACCAGCGCCCCTTAAGCAGCATCTCCCCAAGCAGGATAAAAGAACTCTTAAAAAACCAGGACACGATTCTTCTCTTCCGGCTGATTTCAGCTAAAAAATCAGTCGAGGCCTTTTCGTATGATATTGCCTCGGGTTCAAAGACCATTGAGTAGCCTTTAACGCGGATTCTTATAGCAAGTTCAAAATCATCCCCTCGATCAGGGCTAATGGGAAAATATAATTCTTTTCTGATGGCAAGCATGGACCCGTCAGCACCAACAATGGCCAGCTGATTAGTATTAGAAATTCTCAGCAAACTCTCGTATCTTTTAAAAACAGATTCTCCTTCACTGATTGAGGATTTGTCCGGATTTGTTATGATCAGGTTACCCAGCACACCTCCGACGCGTTTATCATTAAAATTACGCACGAGTTTCCTTATCGCCTTTGAGTCATAAATAGCATTGGCGTCTGAAAATAATACTATCTCCCCTTTGGCCTTAGGATAGACATCATAAAGCATTCTGCTTTTGCCCCTGCGCTCCTTAAAGCTGTAAAGCAACACTCCCTTATCCTCAAACTTTCGCACAATATCATTAGTTCCATCATTTGACTCAGAGGCTACCACTATCTCAAGTAACTCTTGAGGATAATCAAGGCTCAGGGAATTTTCCAGTTTTTGCGCTATTACGCTTTGCTCGTTATACGCCGGTATTAACAGGGTTACGCTGGGGGAAATAACCTTTTTATCGATTTTTTTAAAGAACAGTTTCCCCAGGATTATACTTATTCCCAGATACCCGAAATATGTATAAAATAAAGCCAGCAATGAAAAGTAGAATACGGTACTCATTTTTTAAAACTTCCTCTCCATAAAAACTTTTTAAATCTATAAATAGCCATGATTGTTCTCTTAGCTTCTTCAGGATGAACAATTACCTGCTTGAGCTTATACCAGAGGTAACGAAAACTAAGGTAATAATTTCTGCGGCTTGTGTCACACCATTGCACCAGCTTCTTTGAGCTCAATTCGGGTAGATTTAAAACACAGTTATGCAATCCTTCTTTGGTCAGCCAATGCGAAAAATCATTGCTTTTAAGAAGATTATTTTCTTTTGCCCAATCATACGCCCTGGTACCCGGATAAGCCATTAACGGGAAAAACTGCACAGTATCCGGCATAAAACGCTTTGCCATGGCAAATGTCCGCTCCAGAGTCTCTTCTGTTTCCCCGGGGTTACCGGCCATAAAAGCAGCATGCAGGAGTAATCCGGCCTTTTTGGTGTCTTTGAAAAACTCCTCCATACGCTCTACCTGCGCACCTTTATCGATATTATCCAATATCTGCTGGTCAGCACTTTCAAACCCGATAATAATCAGGCGGCAGCCGGCTTTTTTCATCAGTTTCATTGTATTGAGATCTAAATCCGCGCGCACATTGGCATTCCATTTCAGCTTAACATTTTTTTGAATAAGAAGCTCACATATCCTGCGTACCCTGTTTTTATCAACCGAAAAGGTATCATCTTCAATAACCACCTCTCTTACCTCAGGCAGATTTTCCTGGATATAAACGAATTCCTCCACAACATTCTCAGGGTTTCTTTTTCTGTAAGTATTGCCGTGTATAGTCTGAGGATAGACGCAGAAGAAGCATCTAAACGGACATCCACGTGCTGTAAATATCTGAACCATGGGATAATCCGAGGCGGCAAAGAAATAATTCTTGATATTTAGGTGCTTCTTATACATGCTACTCACAAAAGGGATATTATCAAGCTCATTTATCTTAGGCCGCTCATCATTATTGATAATAGCCCCGTTTTTTCGGAAGGTTATTCCCAATACCAAGGTCAAATCCCCCTTTTCATTCAAAGTTTTAGCTAAATCGGCAACAGTATAGTCATATTCACCTCGGGCGACCGCATCGATAGTTGTATCTAACTCAAGCGATTCTTCCGCTAAGGCCGATACATGTGTTCCGACAAGAGTAATAAAACTTTCTGTAAGCATTTTTTTTAGATTAGACGCAAAAGACACATCATTATAAATACTCGGAGTTGAAGTCCCCACAACGATCAATCCCGGGTTAAAATCACGCGCAATTTCCATTACATCTTCTCTTGCAAGGCCCTGCGCAGGAGCGTCGATCAGTTTTAAATCAAATCCGCGCTGCTCTAATACAGCCGCGGCATAGGCAAGCCACACCGGATAATACAAGGTTCCGCTTTTAGTAACCGCGGGGCTTCTCTGAGAGCGGGAGAAACGCGGGAAAAACGGCGGATTTAGAAGTAACACTTTCATTTGATTCTCCTAGGGTAATCTTAAGTATTGTCAAAAATATTTAGTTAATTCCTATCTATTTGTAATAATTACAGAGCTTTTAGTAAAAAGTTTTTGCCTCCCTGAAAATATAAATATAATATCCACCACAGAGATCACAGAGTTCCACAGAGAAAACATCTAAACATAACTAAAAA
>JAKLQT010000118.1 GCA_022013205.1 Candidatus Omnitrophota bacterium
AACAACTTTTTTAAGTTATATGAACCATTGCTTGACGAATGGCTGATGTTCGACAATTCGAAGGCAAAACCCGTAGTAATAGCGAAGAGAAAGAATGGCCATAAAGAAGTGATTGAACCTGAATTGTTTAACCTGGTATATAAGTTTTTGAGGTAAGATATGAAAAAGAGGATGTCTTTGCAAGATAAGGCTGAAGCGGCGATGAAAAAAGCGGTTCGGCAGGTAGTGGAGAACCACAAAAAAACAGGCCGGACGCTGGCAGTGTGGAAAAACGGTAAGGTTGTACGCATTTCCCCCTGACACTGCCCTGAGGACACACCTGTCTGATTATATTTCGTTGGTGCAGGATGTCTTTTAAAAAGTATCAAAAATAATAAAAAAAGTTTAAAATAGCAGGTTTATAGCGTCCGTCGGACTTAGGATTAGGATGAGGTGGAGCTGGGAGTTAGGTTTAAAGGGAACATGTAGTCAAGTCGAGACTCGATCCTGAAAGGAAAGGATAAAAATGCAAATTTCAGAATCAGAATTAAAATTACTGGTAGAAGAAAATTGTAACTATATGGGAATAGTATTGAAGAGAGTAATTTTGTTTGGATCCAGGGCGCGGGGAGGTCATAATAAATTTAGCGATTACGACATCTTAGTTATTGTTAAGGACACGCTTGATATCAAAGATAAAATGGATCTTTCTAAGAAAATACGCGAAGCATTGGCGGTAAAATTAATCGGAGCAGATGTTCTTATTAAATCACTCAAAGAGGTGGATTATTATAAAAATAGAGTTGGGAGTATTGTAAAAGCTGCGATGACAGAGGGGGTCGTCTTATGATAGAAAAATATTTGAAAGAGTGGCTGATAAAAGCACAGCATGATTTGCAAGCCGCTGAAAATGAACTAAATGTGTCTCGCGGGAAGGTATTAACTGATATTATTTGTTTTCATGCTCAGCAAACAATTGAAAAATATCTTAAGGCATATTTAGTTAGTATAAATATTGAGTTTGGTAAAACTCATAGCTTAGAATATTTACGGGAGCTATGTAAAAAAGAAGGTTTAGATTTTAAAGGAATTGAAATGGGAGATTTGTCTTATTTTGCTGTAGAGGTAAGGTATCCGGATGATTTTTATATGCCGACACAAGATGAGGCGGAGAAAAGTGTAAAAACGGCGCAAGATATTAAGCACCTTGTATTAAATAAATTAGGAATTGATGAAAAAGAAATTCCTGAATAAAATACGAGAAAAGATGTTGTGACAGAAGGAGGATAGAAACAATTAAGTCCGAAAATAATATTAAGGTGTTAGGAGATATAGGGATTAGGAATGAGGTAGGACTTTGGAGTTAGGAAAAGCATTATTAGGGGTTAGAGTTTTTAGTTTTAAGTAAGGAGTCAGGAATCCAATTTAAAGGGAACATGTAGTCAAGTCGAGACTTGACCCTCGCGTACGTTTTAAAAAAATAGCCGGACAGGAATTAGCGATAAACGTCTCGGCGATGGCCAACTTTTATGATATGAATAATATGTTGAGGAAAATATGTTTCATAGATAACCCGATAATCACCTTCACGCAAAGAATAGCAACCTTTTTTACTGCCAGAAAGTGGTTTTCCTTTGAAGGGATTTGTAATGAGTGAATCTATGGTTTTGGTTAAGCGGGAATGTAAAGATAAATTATTGCGGCAGATTTTTTTGAACTCTGTGGCAGCTTTGGGGTCAAATTCGACGTTGAATCTTTTAGTCTCCATTGCGGATAGACTTCCAGCTTATTGTTTTGCCTTTTTTAAAACGATTCCTTGCTTCCGAAATTTCACGGTCAAGTTTAGGCGTGGGGCTTCTGCCGGCCTCTTTGAGCAAAAGCTGATATTCTTCAACAGGAATTATCACCATAGGTTCATTAATTCTGATGGGCTTGCTAAGTATGGAATGATCCATTTTTACCTCCTATCTTTAGGATACTATAATTTTTTGAAAGTGTCAAGGTTTGAGGCCAGTATGGGCAAAGTGTGGCAGAAAGAGATAAACAGGCAGCTTGGAATGGAATGAACCAAACCACAATGCGGGTTTGGAGGAGCGGTTGTAACCGGCAGACGAAAGACGGTATAAAAAGGCAACGTTGAGCGGCCAAAAGCCGATAACCGTAACCGAAAGCCGTAAGCCGATACGCCTGTCCGCCATGCGGTGTGGCGGGGGCATCGTCCTTTGATTTTATTTAGGACACCCTGAGCGCAGTCGAATGGGCACAACCGGTAAACGAAGACGAGTTTAGAATTAGTATAGTTGGGGTTGAGAGTTTTTAGTTTGGAGTCAGGAATCCAATTTAAAGGGAACATGTAGTCAAGTCGAGACCCCCTGACAAAAAGGGCGAGAAAGGAATCTGTATGCCTGTTTCATAAGGATAAACTTGTATAACCGGAAGCTAAATTTTTGTGCTAATTCGTGTTTTATTAAGAACTATGAACTTTGACTGTAAACTGGCGCCCGGGTGCTCTGGTTTAAAATCAGTGTAATCTGCGTAATCTGTGGATCGTAATTTGTGGATTTATAAACTTTGGAGTCGCAACCGGTAACCGAAGACGAGTTTTAAAGGACAGGCGGGCATCGCAACCGGTAAACGAAGACGAGTTTAGAATTAGTATAGTTGGGGTTAGAGTTTTTAGTTTTAAGTAAAGAGTAGGGATTCCGATTTAAAGGGAACATGTAGTCAAGTCGTGACCCTCTGATTATAAACGATAATCTTGACTTTTCCTGTTTAGATTTTTATAATTGACTAAATTTGGATAATAGCTATTGACTAAATCTAAAATTATGATATATTTATTAGGTAAGGAGCGGATATGAGCGAAGAATTCGTTATCCATAATCAATTTAAAGAATCTTTATCGAGGTACAGGCAGCATGATCCGCATCTTAAAAAGATTAAAGGCCTTCCTTTAGTCTATCATTCTCCGCTTCTTGAGGAATCCCAGCTATATAATCCGGGCATTTATCTGATAACCGGAGGAAGACAAGTGGGAAAGACTACTTTTCTCAAGCAGTTTATCCTTAGGCTTTTGGAAAAACGAAAAGTAAATCCGGAAAATATTCTTTTTCTTACTGGGGAACTCATTGATACACATCATGTTTTAAAACGAATTATTGAAGAGTTTCATAATACTAAAGATTCTTTTCAGTATTTATTTATTGATGAGGTTAATTATATTCCTGACTGGGATAAATCAATTAAGTATCTTGCTGATTGCGGGATATTTGAACATATGTCAATTATTCTGACAGGCTCAGATAACCGTATAATCCAAACCGCTATGAAACGTTTCGCGGGGAGACGCGGTATGTCGGCGAAGGTTGACTTTAATTTTCCTCCATTGTCATTCAAAGAGTTTGTCTGCCTTAAAGATAAGAGCTTGAGGCAATTTTGCGGCAGGCTTATCAAAACGCCTTTAACACAAGAGATTGTGGATTATGAACGCAAGCATAAGAAACTGAATATTTACTTTTTAGAGTATCTTTTGCATGGGGGGTATCTTCCTGCCATTACAGACTATGAGTTGAATAAAACTATATCACAAGGTATTGTTAATACTTATATGCAATGGATTATCGGTGATATCCTTAAATGCAATAAAAGTGAAAATTACCTTTTTGAGATACTCAGAGGTATTAAGGAAACCTATAATACTCAAATATCATGGAATAGCCTGGGAAAACGGCTTTCTATAGAACATCATAAAACTGTAGCTGATTATTGCTATCTTCTGGAATCCGCGCATGTTTTACATATTCAGGAGGTATTGCTCGAACATAAACTTACGGGGGCGCCTAAAAAAAACCGCAAAATATATTTTCGGGATCCGTTTATCGATCATTCCGTGACAAATTATTTAGGGCCCAGGGTGTCTTTTGTTAATATAGAAAAGAGTATGGTAAGGAATGAATTTGCCGCGCCTTATGTTGAGGCTGTGGTTGTTGGCCATTGTAAAAGATGCGCGCCTACTTATTATATAAAGGGAAAAAAGGGAGAAGTAGACGCGGCATTGGTTCAGGATAAGAAAATTTACCCCATTGAGGTTAAATGGACAAAACAGTTTCGCACTGTTGATATTAAGCAGATTCAGCATTATAAAAAAGGTATAATATTAACTTCAGACAGTAAAAATAAGGTATTGGGAAACAATCATATTATTCCTTTGCTGCGGTTCCTGATTCATATTAGTGGTGGACAATTGAATTTATAAAAATTTTAAGAGGGAATAGAATAAGTAATGGCTTAGCGATAAGGGACGGGTTGGCGAGGAGCTAAAGAACAAGGTTTTTGGGTTAGTCAAATTAGTTTATTAATAAGTGTTAATGACGTAATTACAGACTTGACCCCTTTTATTTTTTTGCCTGAGAACTGGAGACCTGAGGCTTTACGCAGGCAGGTAATAAAATCATTGAAAAAGCTGGAATCTAAATACGGATTGATTAATGTTGAATTTAAACATACACATGCGGCAAAGGTAAAATTAATTGATTTAAAAGGAAAAGCTTTTTCGATTAAAAAAGGTTTTTTTGATTCTGAGTTTCTTTCGGGCAATAGACAGAATGCTAAGTTTATTGTGCTGATA
>JAKLQT010000119.1 GCA_022013205.1 Candidatus Omnitrophota bacterium
ATACATCTTGGTTTATTATTTCTTATCCCCCTGTTCCCTTTACAAAATGTTATGGAGAGATTCCATCAATTTCCTTTTGGGAAGGATTTTAATGACATTTTGCTTATTGCCATGGTTTTGGGTTGGCTGTTTAAATCTCTATCAAAAGGGGAAAGAAAATTTGAAATAACTCCGTTCAATAAGATATTGTTCATAATGTTAATTTATACGTATTTTTCATTGTGGAAAGGCTCTTTTTATTTAGGTCTTCCGGCGCCGCTTAGTGCTAGTGATATACGGGTTCAGACGTGGAAGAATTATATGATTTTCCCGTTGCTTTTTTTTATTACTGCAAATAACATAAAAAATCTAAAACAGATAAAATGGCTTGTAGGTGCGATGGTTTTATCCATGTTCATTATGGATTATTATACGGGGAACCAGATAAAATGGATGCCGGGATTAATTTCAAGAACAAAAATTCATGGGACATTTGTCTGGCTTGGCCCAAACGAAGTGGCTTCATTTTATGCTGCATACTCGTTTGTCATTCTAGGGATTCTTTTTTTTGATACCAACAAAATCCGTCGTCTATTTTTTTCTATTACTATATGCTTAAATATGTATTGTATGTTATTTTTGTATTCCCGGGGAGCATATTTAGGGACTTTCGTTGGGGCGGTATTAATAAGTTTTATTAAAAATAAAAAATTCCTGATTTTATTGATTATGGTTGCCATGTTCTGGCAAGTTATATTACCGAGTACAGTGATAGACCGAATTAATGAAACAAAGACAGAAGAGGGCACGTTTGATAATTCTATTGAGAATAGATTGACAATGTGGGAACAGAGCATTAAACTTTTTAACGAAAACCCAATATTTGGGGTAGGGTTCAATGTTATCCCATTTCTTGGACTTAGGCTTGGAGATACTCACAACGTATATGTTAAAATCTTAACTGAACAAGGGCTGGTAGGGGTAATAATTTTTGTGTGTTTCCTGATATTAGCAATAAAAGAAGGTTGGAAGTTGTACGGAAAAGCCGATGATAATTTTTTGAAAGGATTAGGATTGGGATTTGTTGCTTGTTCCCTTTCATTAATAATAACTAATTTTTTTGGAGATCGATGGACTTATCTTCAGGTCGGAACATATTTTTGGGTATTTTTGGGATTGGTAGTTAGGGGAAACTTAATTACTCAAGAAGAAAAGGTTTTAACAAATAGCTCTCAAACGACAAAGAGATTATAAATATACATAATGAAAATACTTCATCTTGTTAGTAGCTTAGGTTTTTTTGGCGCGGAGAATGTTGTGCTTACTCTTGCAAAAGAACAAATGCGGCAGGGCTTACAGATTTGTATTGGAATATTTCATAACATAAAAGCTCCTCATCTTGAAGTCGTTGAAGAAGCTAAGAAATATAAAATACCTTTTGAGAATTTCTCTTGCAGGGGGAGATTCGATATGAAAACTGTTTTAGCTATTAGAAAGTTCATACAACAAAAAGAGATATCGATTGTTCATTCGCATAATTATAAGTCGAATTTTTATGCGTTGGTAAGTGCTATCGGAATAGATGTGAAGAAAATAACGACGTGTCATAACTGGACCACCAATAAATTAAAAATGAATTTATATAAAAACTTAGATAAATTGTTTATGAGAAAATTTGATAAGGTAATAGCTGTTTCGGATGTTTTGAAGGATGAAATTGTGCGCAGTGGAATACCGAGTAAAAAGGTTAGTGTGATTTATAATGGGGTAGATGTTGAGAAGCTACAGGTTGCATGTCGCAAGCTTCAGGACGAAAATTATGGAAAAAAACTTAGAAAGCAGTTGGGTATAAAAGAAGATGAGAAGGTGATTGGGACGGTAGGGAGATTAACGGAAGAGAAGGGACATGTTTATTTATTGAGGGCGTTTAAGGAGGTTGTTTCGGAATTGCCTGATACCAAATTATTGATTGTGGGGGACGGACCATTAAAAGAAAGCTTAAAGCTCAAAGTTCAAAGTTTAAAGTTAGAAAAAAACGTAATATTTACGGGGATAAGGAAAGATGTTCCAGCATTATTGAGTATTATGGATATTTTTGTCTTGCCGTCACTTGATGAAGGTTTACCGATGGCAATACTTGAAGCAATGGCAGCTAAAATACCGGTGATTGCTACAAAAGTTGGCGCTATCCCGCGGGTTATTGAGAATAGGGAAAATGGAATATTAGTAAGTGCATGCAGTGTGCAGGAACTAACTGACGCGCTGCAAACAGTGCTGCGTGGTGACGAACTGGCAAAGCAGATGTCAGACGATGGGTATCACAAGGTTGCTGAGGAATTTTCTTCGGAGAAAATGGCGGAAAAATATTGTGATTTATATGAGGGCTTGTTAGCGGATAAGAATAGCGATTAGCGATTAGAAGAACGGTAGGCGTTATGAGTCGTAAATTAAAAATAATAATGGTTGAAATTGCGGGAAGGGGTGGAATTTGCCACTACGCGTACAACTTATCTTTGGAGCTTGGACAATCCACGCAAATAATGCTTGTGACCGGCAAGGATTACGAATTGAAGGATAAAAAGCGTAATTTTGAACTTGTAGAGATGTTTAATCGCCTAAAAACCAACCCATTTATCCTGTTTGAATTAACACGTATTTTTAAAGATAAGGAAGTGGATATTGTTCACTTCCAAGCAAGCCAATATCCGGTTTTTGTGTTATTATTGGCCTGCTTAGGGAAAGCAGCAGGGAAGAAGATCGTGATTACCGCCCATAATGTTGTTTCGCATGAAAACAAAATATGGGAGCAATGGATTTACCGGAAGCTTTATGAAATGGCCTCAGGGATCATCGTACATGCGCGTGCGAACAAGGAAGAATTATTAAAAATGTTCCGGGTTGATGAAGTAAAAATCAGCGTTATACCTCACGGGAACTATATGTTTTTTTCAAGCACGGATAAAAACACATTGGTGGACACGGATGAAAATTCAATATTGTTTTTTGGATATATACGAGAATATAAGGGGCTGATACATCTTATTAGAGCGTTAAAAATAGTCACTGATAAAATCGCAAAGGCAAAACTGCTTATTGTGGGCAGGCCTGTTGAAAATTTTCAAAAATACCGGGATGAGATAGAAAAACTACAACTAAAAAACAATGTGGAGTTAAGGTTGGATTATGTTCCTTTTGAAGAGGTAAAAGACTATTTTTCAAGAGCCGCTGTGGTTGCTTTGCCTTATGAGAAAATATATCAAAGCGGGGTATTACAGCTGGCTTATGGCTTTGGGAAGCCGGTTGTCGTGACGGATACCGGCGGGCTTCCGGAAGCGGTTGAACACGGGGAAAACGGTTTTATCGTGCCGGTTGGCGATATCGAGGCATTGGCAAAGGCGCTGATAAATGTACTGTTGAATGTTGAATTGAAAGAAAAGATGGGGAAACGTTCTCTTGAATTGGCAGAGACGAAATTCAGCTGGAGCCACGCGGCAGGCTTAACAAAGAATTTATACGATTCTTTAACAACCCTGAATAAACAATGAAATTGTACATTCTGATGTATCATAAAATTACGGAGCCGGGCGGAGAGTCAAACATCTATTCCGTAAATAAGGAACAATTTAAAGCGCAGATGCGCTGGTTAAAAGGTAATAATTTTTATTGCGTCACGACAAAAGAGATTACCGGTATTAAGGAAAAAGCTCGTGATGAAAGAGCGGCCATGGTTACCTTTGATGACGGATACGCGGATAACTATTTTAACGCTATGCCGATATTGCAGGAATTTGGAATAAAGGCGACATTTTTTCTCACTACCGGTTGGATTGGCAGGGAAGCGATGATGACATGGGAACAATTGCGCCGGATGAATAGAGAAGGCATGGCCATAGAAAGCCACGCCTGTTCTCATCGGTTTTTGACGGATTTAAATGAAGAGGATATTAAACGCGAATTACGGGATTCAAAAGAAGTTATTGAAAATGAAATCGGCAATAGTTGCAGGTATATTTCGTGCCCCGGAGGAAGGATTAATAAAAAAATAATAGGCATTGCTAAAGAGATGGGATTTAAAGGAATTTTTGGCTCTATGCCGGGACTAAATGAAAGCAATCTTTTGGGAAATAACTTTGTTGTTTATAAACGCATACCTCTGACTAAAAACTACACATTAAACAATTTTAAAAAAATATTCGGTAAATCGGACAAGGGTTTTATGATAGAGAGGCTGGGCTATCAGCTAAAAAATCTGCTAAAGGTTTTGCTGGGGGATGAGATTTATCAGCAGGCATGGAAGAGATTGATAAATAAGTAATGAAGGAATTATTTTTTATTTCAATATTTTTGATTATATATGTATATTTCGCGTATCCGGTATTGCTTATGGCTTTGTCGTTATTTAAATCTAAGAAAAACGATATTTCCGGTATTGAACCGCTAGTATCAATAATAATTACAGCCTTTAACGAAGAAAAACATATACGGGAAAAGATAACGCGCTCATTGTCGCTTGATTATCCCGGGGAAAAATTAGAAATTATTGTTGCCTCTGACGGCTCTACCGACAAAACCGATAGCATAGTAAAGGAGTTTGAGCCAAAAGGCGTAAAGCTTATAAGAGTTGAAGGAAGATTAGGGAAAACAGAAACTCAAAATCAGGCCGTAAAGATTGCTGCGGGCGAAATTATTATTTTTACTGACGCGACGACATGGTATAATAAAGACGTTATCGGGAAATTAGTAAGGAATTTTGCCGGCGAAACAGTAGGATGCGCGGGAGGGGAGTTGTCTTATGTTAATCCAGAGTATAAAATAACCGGCGAGGGCGGAGGCTTGTACTGGAAATATGAGCGTATGCTCAAATCGCTGGAAAGCAAAGTAAGTTCGCTTATCGGAGTGAGCGGCTGCTTATACGCGTTAAGAAAAAAATTGTATTCACCGATCGATTCCGAACAGATCAGTGATTTTGTCATCGCCCAGCAGATAGTTGAAAAAGGATACCGGGTTGTCTATGAACCCCAGGCGAAATCTTTTGAATTGGTTTCCGAAAAAAACAAGGATGAATTTAAGATGAGAATCCGGGTCGCGCTGCGTTCATTGCATGGGATTTGGCACATGAGAAGGATGCTGAACCCTTTTAAACACGGGCTGTACACGGTACAGATTATTTCACATAAGATACTACGATACGCGGCCCCGGTACTTTTAATCGTATTATTTCTAACCAACATATTTTTGCTTAAGGATTTTTTCTTTTTAATTTTCTTTTTATTGCAATGCTTATTTTACGCGGCGGCGCTTTTTGGGTTTTATTTTCCACAGCTTGCTCAGCGGTTAAAATTATATGTGCCTTACTATTTTTGCCTGGTCAATTTTGCCGCGCTTATCGCCTTGGGCAAATTCATTACCGGGAAAAAACAAGTTACATGGGAGCCAATCAGATAAAACGGAAGAAGTTATCGGTTGCGCGATAGAGGTTCAATAATAATTAACCGCGGATGAACGCAGATGAACGCGGATAGATTCGCAGCTCATAGTTCTTGTGCGTACGCGGTGATATGCTCAGGCCGCTAAAGCGGCTGTGATTTTATTCAATGCTGAATCAAAAGAAAAATGAATTTTTCTTATTGAGTTCACATTAAATAAAATGTGTTTTCAAAAAAACACACTGAGCATATACGTTCTGGAAAGGATATTTGTATTAAACAGCGTTAATCGGCGTTTATCCCCTTCTCTGAACACTGTAAAGGAGCGGGACGTCGCCCTGAAGGACTCCAGCGAGCGAATGATTTGTATGAGCGGGCGGTGAATTTAGTTGATGATAGTTATGAGCGCCTGCCCGCCGTGCGGTTTGGCCGGGGCGGGGAATAAAATTCCTGGTAACCTGACAATACGACAAATTAAAATCGGATTGAAATTATGAAAAACAATGACAAAAGATATTTGACGATTGTGTTTTTGCTGGTAATAGTTTTTTGTTTTATCTTAACGCATAAACACTTATATAATTTCGCGAAAATTAATGTTGACATTAACAAGATTCCCCTTACAATAGGTAGTTGGCAAGGGAAGGGTATAAGTCTCTCCGATGATATCTTTAAGATACTGGAAACGGAAGATGTTTTAGTGCGCGAATATTCAAACAATTCTGAGAGAGTAAGTCTTTCCATCGTATATTATGAGGATAGTAAACTTGGTTTTCACCGGCCGGAAGCATGTTTTGTCGGGCAGGGATCAACAGTCCTGCAAAGAGGTATTGAAAGGGTAGATGTGGGTGGGAAATCTATCGAAACGAATAAAATTATTGTCGGCGGCAACTCCGGACAAAAAATAATTTTATATTTTTTTCAAACCGGTAATTTTATGACCGCCGGCTATCCAAAATTTCGCTGGCAGTTGATATTAAACCGGCTGAAAGCTAAGAAAAATGGCGCGGCAATGATACAAATTTCGTCACCGGTCATTGCTACTCCTGAAAAGACTTTGGCGAATGTAAAACAATTTGCTGAAAAAATAATGCCTCTTTTGCCGAAGTATCTACAATGAAAATGAAGTTCAAATGTAAATTCTCTCAGGTTTTAGTTCGATATCTATCCTTAGCATTTTTTATTCTTATTATTAACGTAGGACAAAGCTTCGCCCTTCCTCCGGTAATTTTTTATTCCGACCTCACGTCAGGCCCCAACACAGGCGGACAGGATAATAAAGGGGTATTTGTAACGATTTGCGGTAAGAACTTTGGTTCTGCCAGAGGGACATCATATGTCACTATTGGCGGTGGATATGCTGATAATTATCCGATATGGACAGATACAAAAGTTACGTTTCAGCTTGGAGTTAATGCGGCAACAGGAGATATCATATTGAGGACGAGCGAAGGGACATCTAACGGTATCCTTTTTACAGTTAGAAGTGGAAATATTTATTTTGCGGATAACATTAACGGTAACGATTCTACAGGAGATGGAAGTATTGATAATCCATGGGAATCATTAAATCCAAAGCTTGTAAATGAAGCGTCAGCTGGTGATACATTTTATTTAAGGCAAGGCGTCTGGACTGAAAAACTATATGTCGGAGCAAACAGCGGAACATCGGGTAATGAAATTGCAATAGTAGGATACCCCGGAGAAACAGCGGCTATTATAAAATCTTCGGGGAGATGTATTGAGTTTGGAACAGCAAGAAATTATTACATTTTTTCTAATATTACGATAACAACTCCTGATGCTGCGATACATATAATAGGAACGGGTAATAGGTTTATTAATCTTGATGTGGTGGGATTGACAGACGGAGGAATCGATTATGCCATTATTCATGTTCTGGGTGGGGCGGGGACAAAAATATACGGGTGCAGTTTGCACGGAGCAAGGTCTAACCAAAAACTTGATCATCCATTATATATAGGATATGGTTCTGATGATACTGATTTCGGTTGGAATCATATTTATGATAATAATGTTGATGTTGGCCCGCTTATTTCTACCAACCAAGACGGTGCGGGAAATAATTCTGCATACCAGTTTGTCGGGACAAAGATTCACGATAATATTATTAACGGGTATCCACCTTCCGGGGCTACGGTAAGAGCAAGAGGGATTGGATTTATTGCTCAATACGCCGGCTCTACCGCTCAAGTTTATAACAATATTTTTATGAATTGCGGACCGTCTGGCGCGTCAACCTGTTATCAGATTTCTGGCAGTGTTGATTACTATAATAATACTTTCTACAATTGCACAGGGGCAAATGCTCTTTCTGTTGGTTCCGATCCTGCGTCAAACAACTATTCGGAAACTGTAAATATAAAAAACAATATTTTTTATGTGAATAGTTCTACTAGTTATATCAGTAATTCCTATGGGATGGTTACCGTGGATTATAATAACTATTATGGAAATCGAAACGGGCCGGAAGCAGACACTCACGCGGTCAACGGAGATCCCAAATTTACTGACGCCGCCAATGGTAATTTTAGTTTACAAGCATCGAGCCCTTGTATTGATGCCGGCTATGATACTTCATCGGTTGTGGCAAAAGATGCTGATGGTATTACAAGGCCGCAGAATTCGGTTGTGGATATCGGGGCGTTTGAGTATGTAAGTTCCATACCGGATACAACTGCGCCGGCGGCTGTAAGCAATCTGAGTGTAACCGGGACTACGTCAAGCAGCGCGAGCTTAAGATGGACATCTCCCGGGGATGACGGAAGCAGCGGAACCGCGGCGAGTTATGATATTAGATACTCAACTGCTACAATTAATGGTTCTAACTGGGTAAGCGCGACGCAGGCAAGTAATGAACCATTGCCGCAGGTTGCAGGTTCCATCCAAACTATGACTGTAAGCGGCTTAACTGCATCAACGACGTATTATTTCGCGATGAAGGTATCGGATGAAGCGCCGAACACATCGGCATTGTCTAATGTTGCCAGTGCGGCAACGGCAACACCAACACCTGCGGATACAACTCCGCCGTATACCACGGGCCATAGCCCGGCTAAATTGGCGGTAGATGTAACGCCCGGTACGAACATTGTGTTGCACGTAAAAGACGACGGAGCAGGGGTGGATATTAATACGATTGTGATGAAAGTCAACGGCCAGGTGGTAACTCCGGTGATTACGGGAACGCCGGCGGATTATACGCTGACCTATGATCCTTCCTCTGATTTTTCAGCAGGACAGGTGGTTAATGTTACTGTTGACGCGCGTGATTTGGCGCCGTAGCGCCGAAGTCCGAAGGACGATCGCTCGCTGGGACGAGGGACGCAAAGATATTAAAGTGAGTAAATTTTTTTATTGACAATACTACTTAACTGGTGGCACCGCTCTATCGTTTTATTTTAACCATAGATTTTCCGAAGACTTAGACTTTTTCTCTCAAAACTATAAGAAAGAAGATTCTGATCGCGTCATGAATCTTATTTGATATTTATTACTTATCAAAAAATCACAAGCCTTTGTCTGAATTCTTCTTTGAATACTTCTCTTACGATAAAGCAGAAAGTCTTATTGCTTGGTACCGGGGATTTAATCGGATGGATTTGAAGGTTGAACTTCTAGATTTAGTTCCAAAGGTTGATACTACAGAGGTGATAAAACATTTAGACGATGAGCTTTTAAAGAAACTACCAGAGAAATTAATCGAAAGGTGATAAAGATGAAGACAAACTGGTTGTGGGACAGCAACATGGGAGAAGGTGAAGTAAGGGAAATTTTAAAAGATGAGAGCCATCCTAAATTTAATATCTACGCGGAAAAACTCTTTTCTCGAGTTAGCGATCCTAAAATGGCATTCAGCATTGTTGATAAAGTAACTTTTTGTAAAAAGTGGCCGGGGATAAAGAAACGAATGAGAAAAGACCGCTGGCTTAGAGATAGGGTGGTTTTCTGGCAGACAATATACGAACGCGTTCTTTGGGGATTGAAAAAACAGGGTGTTAATGTCAGGATCTCCCGGGAAGTAGAAATCTCTGCCGAAAGAATGAAGTTGGCTCAGGAGATTAAAGATATGCGAGTGGAATTGGGTTATACTCAGAAGGATATGGCCAAAAAACTAGGGGTAATTCAGCAGTATATTTCTAAAATCGAGAATGGCTATGAGAATTTCTCTGTGGATACCCTGAAACAAATAGCAGATGTGTTTGATAAGAGATTAGTGATAGCCTTAAAACCCCCTAGAAAGGCCCATTAGAGATATTTCTAGGCGTAGCTGATGGGAGACTGCGAAGCGTTCCACCGCGCCGTATACCACCGGACATAGTCCGGCTAAATCGGCGGTGTGAATATAACGCCCGGCACGAACATTGTTTTGGGGTCATTCTTATATGAATTGAATGGATTGATATAATGTGTTGAAAGATAAGAGGAAATGAAAAAGCATCGATTACCGTTTAAAAACCTAATATTATAAAAAAATAAATAATCACACGGAGACACTGAGACACTGAGACACAGAGAATGATGGAAAATGGAATTGGTACAATTATAACGGATAGTCTGGTAGAATTTTTAACATCAAGACTCGTAAACGGAGATATTACCTAAAAAACTCTGTGATCTTTGTGGCTCTGTGTGAGAATGTAAAATTTATAAGGACTCACTACAGTTGCCGGACTATATGAAATTAATCATAAGAGTCCAACTCAATTAAGAAAGAACCCTTGATTTTGATTGAAAGTCAGCAAAGTTCGATGTCATCCGATGTGTCGACATTTATTTCATGAAAAATATTGACAGCTCTGGCGGTAATTGTTATGATAATCACCAGGATAGTTGCTGAAAAGGAGATATAATATGTATATTCCAAGACAGATAGATGTTTATGATTGCCTTAAACAGAAATCATTATTTTTGCTTGGGCCAAGGCAAACAGGTAAATCATGCCTGATTAGTAATACGTTAAGTGAATTTCGAGTGTATGATCTTTTAGATAATGAAGTTTTTTTGAATTTCAGCAGAGAGCCTAAAAGATTAGAGCAAGAGATAGAGCCGAATAAAAAAATAATCATTATAGATGAAATCCAAAAGCTGCCGTTTCTTTTAGATGAAGTGCATCGTATTATTGAAAAATATGGAATACATTTTTTGCTAACCGGCTCAAGCGCTAGGAAACTACGCCGGGGCGGCGTAAATTTGCTGGGCGGCAGAGCACGTTCGAAATCTCTTCATCCATTTATTTTTACTGAGTTAAAGAAGAAATTTAATCTACTGAAAGCTCTTAATTATGGATTAATTCCTTCTATTTATTTTTCTGATTCTCCTGAGGAAGATTTAAAGGGGTATTCCGGATCTTATTTAAAAGAGGAAATCGCGGCAGAAGGATTGACTAGAAATGTTCCCGCGTTTAGCCGATTTCTACAGGTCGCGGCGTTTTGTAATGGACAAATGATTAATTATACTAATATAGCTAATGACGCGCAGGTTCCAGTTAGTACAGTCCAGGAGTATTTTCAAATTCTTCGTGATACTTTGATTGGGTTTGATGTCCCGGCTTGGAAAAAGAGCCAAAAAAGAAAGCCGATATCAACTTCTAAATTTTATTTTTTTGACGTGGGAGTTGTTCGCTATTTGCAAAATCGTTCGGTTTTAAAAGAAAAATCACCGGAATTTGGAGACGCTTTTGAAACTTATTTAGCGCATGAACTTAAAACGTATGTGGATTATAACAGCTTAAGAGAACTTTATTATTGGCGGTCAAAATCAGGATATGAAACGGATTTTGTTATAGAGGATATTTTAGCTGTTGAAGTTAAGGCGAAAAGCAATATTTCGGCAAGTGACTTGCGCGGAATCTTAGCGCTAAAGGAAGAAGGGAAGTTTGCTAATTATGTGGTTGTCAGCCTGGAAAAATACCCGCGGACAGTTAAAGGGATTCAGATCCTCCCTTGGAAGGGTTTTCTTACGCGATTATGGGGTAATGCGTTTAATAGACCGATTCGTTCTCGAAAAACCTCTTCAAATCCCCCAAAAATATGATATACTTATATATTATGGGATTGCGGTTGTATGGCAGAAGCCAGAGATAATCTTAATGTCACATCCAATCTTTTTTTCTAATACAGCCGCAACCCAATTTAAAAAACCTATCAAGCCAAGAGGTAGTTATGAAGAAGAAAGATGTTCGGAAAACAACCCAGACTCCGGAATACGATTCTAAAAGAGAACAAAATGTTATAATTGAAGAGATATATACTTCGGTAAAGAAAGTTGCGGAGCAAGTTACAACGATGAAAGAAGAAATTCTTACTGAAGTAAGGACAGAGATTGGCGGAGTAAAATCAGAACTTGAGATAGTAAAGATGGCAGTGATGGAAAACAGTAGGGGCATAAAAGGATTAAAAACCGATGTAGCGGAAATAAAAATTCGGCAGGATAGAATGGAACAAAAACTTGATACTGCTTTAGATAATCACGAAAAAAGAATAACGCACGTAGAAGAAAAAATAGGTATATAGCATTAACCTTTCCTTTACAATTTTCATTTGCAAGCTACGAGCCCTTGTATTGATACTGCTTACAATACTTCGTCTATTAATGGTTCTAACTGGGTAAGAAGGGCGGCAAGGCTTGACAAGATGTGATGTATGGTGTATAGTGTATAAACGGAGGTGAGAAAAATGAGCAGCCTGCATCGAACACAAATTTATATCGAGGAGGAGCAAATACGCCAACTTAAGCTTGAGGCAGAGAAGGAGCGCCTTCCGGTCTCTGTATTAATTCGCAGGGCGATACAGCGCCTCTTAGAAACAAAGACAAGAAGTGTTAACTGGGATAGCGATCCGCTTACCAAGGCTGTGGGAAAAGTTAAACTTACGGTAAATGATGCCTCTGTGAACCACGATGACTATTTATACAATGCAAGGAAAAAGAGATAATTTATGGAAAAGGTTTTTGTGGATACCAGTGGTTGGGTGGCATTTTTTGTAGAGAATGATAGAAACCACAAAAAGGCAGTTTGTATCTTCGAGGATATTAAAAGCTCAAGGGCATCCATTTATACTTCAGACTATTGTATTGACGAAACTATCACTACTATTCTCTCAAGAGGCGGCCATAAACAATCTGTTTTAGCAGGTGAGGCACTTTCAGGAATTAAGAACCGGTAATTTTTCGCGCTTATTTTAAGGCATGGAATCGGCGAAAATTTAAAAAAGGCGGTAAAACGCGGAAAAAAAACATTTCGCGTTCTATTTTTTTGTGGTATAATACGGTGAGATATATAACC
>JAKLQT010000120.1 GCA_022013205.1 Candidatus Omnitrophota bacterium
ACTTTCGCCGGGTCCAATAATTCCAGGTCCCGGTGATAAGGGCAGAACAATTCATAATTTCCCTGCTGCTTAAGATATTCCGTAAGATTCCTGCCGACAAAACCACCTGCCCCGGTAATAAAAATACGCGCCTTTTCCGGATTTTTGATATTTTTATTCATATCCTTTGCCTATTCCTCGCAGGGAGCAACAATCATATTCGATAAAAACTCTTCGCGGGTTAAAAACGGAAACATATCTTCTAACGGTTTTGAAACCATAGAACCATCGGCCCTGATCGCCGCACTATTAGTCGGAATAATCATCTGTTCTTCTAAAGCGCAAATCTCACATAGAACCGGTCCTTCATGGCTAAAAACCTCATCTAAGACTTTCGCGAGTTTTTCATTATTTTCCGCTTTCACAAACCTAATATTGTATGCAGCGGCAATTTTCTTCGTATCCGGAAAGGATATCCCGGAAGTCTCTCCTTCGCCGACAAGATTGCCATTAAAAAACCTTTTCTGTGTCTGCCGAATAGATAAGTATCCTTTGTTATTTATGACAAATATTTTTATTGGGAAATTATTATGTACAATCGTTTGCAGTTCCTGTATGTTTTGCTGAAAAGACCCATCCCCGGTAATGGTTACCACTGGAGTATTTTTTGCCAACACTGCTATTCCGATAGCTGCCGGTAGTCCGAATCCCATCGTAGCCAAAGCCCCGGAGGTAATATACCGCTGTCTGTTTTTGATATGAATAGACTGGGCTACTACATAAAAAGCCGAACCAGCATCGGATATTACAGGAATATCAGCAGTTAGTCTTTTATTCAACTCCTCCATAAAATTATAAAAATTAATCGCCCCTTTGTTTTTTTTATACTCTTCCAGACACACTGGGTACTTATGTTTCCACTCATTGCATTTATTTAGCCAATTATCCGAAAAACTAAGTTTTTCATTTTTTAATGCAGTTGCAAGTTTTTCCAAGAATTTTTTTGCATCAGCGTTAATGAAATCAAAAATGTTTATGGTTTTCTTTCTGTGTTCTACCGTATCTATATCTACTACAACAACTTTAGCTTCGCGAGCAAACAATTTATATTCATGGCCGACCACGGAAACACTTAAGCGGCTACCGATACTTAATATTAAATCGGCATTTTGCATAGCAAAATTTCCCGCTCTGGTACCCTTGGTTCCCACCCGACCGATATAGCTTCTATTATCACTGGATATAACATCTATGCCCATAATCGGGGTGACCACCGGAATTTTATATTTGTTCGCAAAACTAACCAGTTCTTTAGCCGCCCCAGCTATTCTTATCCCGCGCCCGGCGATAATTACCGGCCGCTGCGCTGTTTTTAAATAATTGATTATCCGAGAAACTTCATCCTGAGAAGGCTCTGTTTTGAAATCTTCGTTAAGTTCTCCGGCATAAAAACCAACCAGTTCATTTTCATCTATAAGCGAGCTCTGAACATCCAAAGGAATATCTAACCACACCGGCCCGGGCCGGCCTGATTTTGCCAAATATAAAGCTTTTTCTAAATGATATTTTATCTTTTTCGGGTCATTTACCATTATCGCATATTTTGTGATTGATTCCACTATGGGGATTATATCCACTTCCTGAACCCCGAATTGCCTTAATTTTATTCTAGAATTCTGAACCGTTTGCTTCCGTTTGGACTGTCCGGAGATAAAAATACAGGGAGCAGAATCCTGATAAGCACCGGCTAAGCCAGTAATGGTATTTGTCCCCCCCGGTCCGCTAGTAACCAAGACTACTCCAAAATCATTTTTAAATTTTGCATATGCCTCTGCAGCCATAGCACATGTCTGTTCGTGATGACAGCAGATATATTTAATCTTCTTAGAGTCGCCTACGGAATTAACCAGATGCATGCACCCACCGCCGGTAAGCATGAAAATATGTTTAACCGCATTCTTTTCCAGAAATTTAACAATATAATCCGATAATTTTATCACCGTCTCATCTCCTTTTTCATACTGCTAAAGGCATCAAAGATTATTGCCGTATCCACTTTATAAGCAATAAACTGAATCCCAATCTCTTTAAACCTCCTAAGATCATCAGCATTATGCACCATGCACCCGGCCCATTTTCCAGCCTTACGAATCCTTTCTACGCAATCTTCTAACGCATCAATAACTTTTTTATTCTTTACATCACCGGCAACACTTAAGGCAACAGACAAATCATATGTACCAATATATACAAGATCTACCCCCTCATCACAAATAATCGCGTCTAGATCGGTTATTGCCTTTTTGCCTTCAACTATTATGCCTACCAAAATTTTCTCATTTTGTGCTCTAAAATAATCTACACCGACACTACTATAGCCTCCAGCACGTATATATGGGTTAAACCCTCTATCACCTTTAGGAGCAAATTTACTATATTTGACAACCCTCTTTCTATCTTCAACATTTTCTATGTGCGGAACAATAATCCCAGCCGCACCCGCATCCAATGCCCTTAATATATCCGACTCATCATTGCGAGGCACTCTGATAATCGCATCACAGCCTTCAACTTCTGCGGCCATGACCATTTCCTGCGCGATCTTAAAGTCCATAACGCTATGTTCCATATCTATAATCAGAAAATCCAGTCCTGATTTAGCCATGACATTTATCGCTGCCGGGCTCGGCAACTCACACCAAGTTCCCAAAACAAATTTCCCCTGATTCATTTGTTCTTTGATCATTTCAATCCTCCAGCGATCATATTAAAAAGACAGATCCTGATTTTTAGCCTTTTCATTCTTTTGTTCTGCCAGTTCAATAGCAACGTCGGTTATGAAATCTTCCTGCCCCGCAACCACTTTGCGCTTACCCAGCTCCATAAATATATCCCGGGGGTCCACTCCAAACCTTTCTGCGGCAACTTTAACCTTTGTTGCAAAACCGGAAAAAACTCCGGCTAAACCACTGATTAACCCTATAGAAGTTATTTCCTGCGCCTTTGTCATCATTGTGGTAGCAATGTGTTCGCTCACATCCATCAACTTATATAAATCAAGTTCCGTTTCAATTCCTGCTTTATTTAGACAGCCCGCAAGAACTTCCATCTGACAATTCCCCGCCCCAGCGCCAAAACCGCGCAAAGTTCCGTCAATAATCATTGCTCCAGCTTTTATCGCAGCAAATGAATTGGCTATAGCCATCCCCAGATTATTATGGGCATGAAACCCTACTTTGACATTAGTCCCTTTAACCAATCTCCCAATATTTTCCGTAACCAAATCCGGCAGTGACGCTCCTGCTGAATCCATCAAAATTACTCCCAAAGCACCGTATTCCTGCATTTTTAGAGCTTCTTCAAGCAAACGTTCTTTTGTCGTCATGTGCTGCATCATCAATATGCCAAAGGCTTCTTTGCCCTTGCTCCTGACATATTCGATATGCTGCCTTGTCACATCTGCTTCAGTACAATGCGCAGCTACGCAAACAAGGTCTACGCCGATTTCAAGCGCTGGAGCTAGATCATCCTTAATTGTCCCAAACCCAGGAATCAGAAAAACTCCCAACCGGGTTTTTTTTAACTGGCTTCGAGCCGTAGTCAGCATTTGATGGTCTGTTAAACCAGACAGTCCGACCTGTAACGAGGAAGCTCCCAGGCCGTTTCCATGACCGACAATAACTGTATATACCCCCGCGCTGTCTATTTCGGCACAATAGTCTCTAATATTTTCTACCGTAAGCTGATGCGCTACAGCATGAGACCCGTCTCGGAGAGTTGAATCAAAAAATAATATCTCGTTCACAACTTTTATACCTTTATCTTTAGCAGTTTATTGTTTGCATATTCTTCGGCAATTTTTACCGCCGCACAGGTAATAATATCCAGATTTCCGGAATATTGCGGCAAATAATCTCCTAACCCAACCACCTCTATCATTGTGGTGACCCTGTTATTCTCTGCTACCGGGCCCAGTTTTAATTTATAGCCAGGAACATATTGCTGAATTTTTTTAACCATTGCTTTAATTTCTGAACTAAGACGCTCTATCTTAGGATTTTTAATTGTCGCATAGATAGTATTATGCATTAAGACCGGTGGTTCGGCCGGGTTTAATATAATAAGTGCTTTAGCCTTAGGCACCCCGGTAAACGACAATATGGAATCACGAGTAGTCTGAGTGAACTCATCAATATTAACTCTTGTGCCCGGCCCGGCGGATTTAGAAGATATGCTGGCAACTATTTCTATGTATTCTGTTTCCGGATGTACCTTCATAATCGCATATGCAATCGGTATTACACTCTGCCCACCGCAAGTTACAAGATTAACATTTTTCACATCCAGGCACTCGGCCATATTAATTACCGGAACACACATCTTACCTACCTGAGATGGGGTTAAATCAATGATATACTTTCCCATTTTTTCAAGAATCGAAGCATTATGAAAATGCACTTTTGCCGAAGTAGCATCAAATACTATATCACAGCAATCAGGATTATTTTTTATTGCTTCCACCGAATCGCATGAAGTTCTAACCCCTAAAATCTTCGCTCTCTTTATCCCTTCTGATCTAGGATTTCTGCCAGCAAAAATTCCGCATTCTAAAAACTTAGACCGCTGCACTTTTATCAACAGGTCACTTCCGATATTTCCCGTTCCGAGAATACCTACCTTTATTTTTTTCATCAAATCCTCTAGGTTTTATTTTCTTAAAAGCCTACTATACCAATCAATAGCCTGCTGCAAACCTTCTTCCAACGTATGCTTCACTTTCCATCCTAGCACCTTTCTCGCCTTATTAGAATCCAGATATTGATGCTTAATTTCGTATTTCACTTTGTTCTGTATGATATAATTAGGTTTCTTGCCCGCAATTTTATAGATTTTATCGACTAACTTTAATACAGTCATCGGATTTTCATCGCTAAAATTAAATGCCTGGCCACCTAATTCAAGATGGGCCAGCTTTTCTGCAAGAAGCATATACCCGTTAGCAATGTCGTCGACAAAGACATAATCTCGGGTAAATTTTCCATTGCTACGAATAAGAAGTTTTTTATCAGTCAAAGCGCATCTAATGGCATCTGGCACTATGCGAGAAAAGTTATAATCCCCCGGACCATAGATATTTCCACAGCGAGTTACACAAACAGGAACGCCGTATGTATGGAAGTATGTGTACGCAAGCAAATCCGCACAACTTTTAGAAACATCATACGGATGGTCACCTTTTAAAGCTGCGTCTTCTTTGTAAGGAAGCACTTTATGTGCGCCATAGGCTTTATCGCTTGATGCCATAACTATTGCCTGAATCGACTTTGTCTTGCGGGCTATCTCTAAAATATTCCAGGTGCCCTCTATATTGGATTTAAAAGTTCTTATTGGATTATTATTCGCCCGACTTACTATTGCTTCAGCTGCAAGATGAAAGATAATCTGTGGTTTATTAGTAGAAATTATCTTAGCAAGAGATTTCAAGTTTGCAACATCTGCTTTGATACCCTTAAAATTTTTGCTTTTAGCAATTAAAACAGACCCCTTACGGCTTTTAACTATATCAACCCCAACTACATTAGCCCCCAGCTCAAGCAGTGTATTAGTTAACCAGGAACCTAAAAATCCAATATGTCCAGTAATTAAAACATTTTTTTGTTCCCAAAATTTTTTATTCATGCCCAGAGTTCTCCCATGTTTTCCAGGGAGCTTCTCCCTGTTCTAAAAGATGGTCGAGTTCTAACTTATCACGCAATGTATCCATGCATTTCCAGAACCCGTTATGTTTATACACATCTAGCTGGCCGTCCGCAGCAAGTTTTTGCAACGGTTCTCTCTCCCATATTGTCGCATCGCCTTTTTTAATATAATTAAATATTTCCGGTTCCAGCACAAAAAATCCGCCATTAATGCGATTACCTTCACCCTTTGGTTTTTCCATGAAAGACTTAACCGAATCTTTTTGAATATCCAAAACCCCAAATCT
>JAKLQT010000121.1 GCA_022013205.1 Candidatus Omnitrophota bacterium
GAAATGGTCATGCCTGGAGACAATGTGGCCATGGATGTGGAGCTTATCGTTCCGATCGCGATGGAGAAGGAATTGAGATTTGCGATTCGCGAAGGCGGCCGCACGGTTGGCGCGGGCGTTATATCGGAAATTATTGAATAGACAGGCACCAGCTTATGAGAGAATTAATCACTATAGCGTGTAAAGAATGCAAAAACCGGAACTACCGGTCCACGAAAAACAAAAAACAGCACTCCGAAAAGCTGGAGTTAAAAAAGTTTTGCAGAAGCTGCCGTAAACATACTCTTCATAGAGAAACAAAGTAATAAATAATTCTTCTAATTGCTTTGCTATAAAGCAGGGAAAGAGTTTTTTGTTTTTTTGAAGTATTGGTTTTTGATAGCATTATGCTGGTTTAATGTAAGCGATTATTCAGGAGGAGCGTCGGTTAATGGCAAACCAACGGTCTCCAAAACCGTAACTGCGGGTTCGACTCCTGCCGCTCCTGCCAGTTTTTGCAATGGCAAATTGCAGAGCAGAACTAAACGCTGGAAACAAAATTAGGCAATGAATAAAATAAAGAAATTTGTCACGGATGTTAAATTGGAAATGTTAAAAGTGTCCTGGCCGGCGCGCAATGAGCTTTTAAACTCGGCAATAGTCGTGCTTGTCTCTGTAGGGCTTTTAGCGGCAGTGATCGCTGCGGTCGATCTGGTGTATACCTTTATGATAGGGGTAATTATAAAATAAACTATGGCAAAACACTGGTACGTTGTTCATACTCAAACAGGGCATGAAGATAGGATTAAAACCCATCTAGAAAACAGAATAAAAGCCGCAAATGCCCAGGAATTAATTACTCAGATTCTTATTCCCACTGAAAAGGTCAGTGAAGTGCGCAGTGGTAAAAAAAGGATTATGGAGAGAAAGTTCTTCCCAGGATATGTTCTCATCGAAATGGAATTGACCGACGAGAGCTGGTATCTGATTAGAAATACCCCGGGGATTACCGGTTTTATCGGGCCGGGAGCCAAACCGCAGCCTTTGGGCGAGGATGAGGTTGCCGGTATTTTAAAGCAGGCAGAGGAAAGCAAGGAAAAGCCGATGCCGAAGGTGATTTTTAAGGCCGGAGAATCGATAAAGATAATTGAAGGCCCGTTTACCAATTTTAGCGGAGAAATAGAGGAGATATATCCCAGCAAGGGCAAGGTCAAGGCCATGGTGTCTATCTTTGGAAGATCGACCCCGGTTGAACTGGAATACTGGCAAGTGGAGAAAATGTAATTATGGCAAAAGCAATTAAGGCAAAGATTAAATTGCAGATCCCCGCGGGAGCTGCGAATCCTGCGCCGCCGGTTGGCCCGGCTTTGGGGCAGCAGGGTGTTAATATCATGGATTTTTGCAAAAAGTTCAATGAAGCTACAAAGGATAAGCAGGGATTGGTTATCCCTGTTGTACTCACCGTATTTGAAGACAAGACGTTCACTTATATTTTAAAGAGCCCGCCATGTTCAATTTTATTAAAAAGATCGGCAAACCTGGCCAAAGGTTCAGGGGTTCCGAATAAGGAAAAAGTAGGTAGTGTGACAAAATCACAAGTAGAAGAAATCGCAAAGCTTAAAATGGATGATTTAAATACTGCTAATGTAAAGCAGGCAATGCGTATTGTTGAAGGTACTGCAAGAAGTATGGGAATTGAAATAAAGGAATAGTCTTCCATGAAAAAAGACAATAAAAGAGTAAAAGAATTTAAAACATTATTTGAGAAAGACAAGGCATATACATTAGAGGAAATAGTGTTTGTGCTGAAAAAAGCTCATAAGGTGAAGTTTGACGAATCAGTGGATCTGGCGCTGCATCTTGGAGTTGATCCTAAGCAGTCAGACCAGATGGTAAGAGGCAGTGTTATGTTGCCGCATGGATTGGGTAAAAAGGTAAGAGTAGCTGTTTTCTGTAAAGGCGAAGAGTCAGCTGCGGCTAAAGAGGCACAGGCGGATTATGTCGGAGCGCAGGAACTGATCGAAAAAGTAAAATCCGGGTGGCTGGAGTTTGATGTTGCGATTTCTACCCCGGACATGATGAGAGAATTAGCAAAATTAGGTAAGATTTTAGGGCCCCGCGGGCTTATGCCTTCACCAAGAGCCGGAACAGTCACTACTGATGTGGGACGAGCGGTCAAAGAAGCTAAGGCGGGTAAGGTTGAGTTTAAAATGAATAAGCTCGCAGGAATACATGTTTCTGTAGGTAAGCTTTCGTTTGAGGAAAGTGCTCTTGTAGAAAACGCTAAAGCAATTATCGACGCGATTAATCGTGCAAAACCGCAAACAGCAAAAGGACTCTATATTAAAAGTATTTACGTTTCCAGCACGATGGGGCCGGGGCTGAAATTGGATTCTTCTGAATTTAAAATAGCATAAGAGGGTATTATGGCTCATGTAGAAAAGAAATATATAGTTAAGCAGGTAAGTGAATGTTTGAAAAATGCTTCCGGGTTGATGGTGGCAAATTTCAATAAACTCAAAGTAGTGGATATTGATTCACTTAGAAGAAAACTGGAAAAAAAATCAACCAGGCTTATTGTTACTAAGAACGCTTTTTTAAAAAAGGCTCTTGCAGATGTTTCTTATGCTGGGTTAACTAAGTTTATAGAGGGCACAACAGGGCTTGCTGTGTATAAAGATGACCCAGTGGGCGTAGCTAAAACACTGTTTGAATTTTCTAAAAACCACGTTACTTTCAAGGTGCGCGGCGGTATGGTTGAAGGTGAGTTGATTGATGAGGCAAGAGCCAGGGAGCTTTCTGCGTTGCCGAGCAAAGAAGTGCTTCTGGCAACAGTTGTCATGCGTATGAAATCACCGATCACAGGATTGGTTAATGTGTTATCAGGGCCGATTCGCGGCCTGGTTAATGTTTTGAACCAAATAAGCGAAAATAAAGAAAAAACACAATAAAGGAGGGCAAAATGTCTGAACAGGTACAAGAAGCAAAACAGGAAGAGAAGAAAAAAGATATAAAACTTTCCCCTAAATCAGAGGAGATTGTAAAGAACATCGAAGAGATGAGCGTTCTTGAGTTATCCAATCTGGTTAAAGTACTGGAAGATAAATTCGGCGTATGTGCTGTAATGCCTATGGCAGCAATGGCAGCAGTTCCGGGCGCAGCAGCTCCGGCAGAAGAAAAGACAAGCTTTAGTGTTGTACTGGCAGCTGTTGGGGATAAAAAGATCCAGGTTATCAAGGAGATCCGCGCGATCACAAGCCTTGGACTTAAGGAAGCCAAGGATTTAGTTGATTCTGCACCTAAGACGGTTAAAGAAAACATCAGCAAGGAAGAAGCAGAGGAAATTAAGAAAAAGCTCGAAGAACAGGGCGCTACCGTAGAATTAAAGTAAGCGCAAGTTAACTAAATCGGTAACTATACATTAAGGTGACCGCGTATGATTGAAAGAAAAAATTATGCAAAATTAAAAGATGTCTATGAGGTGCCTCATTTGCTTCAGGTGCAGAGGCACTCTTATCATGAATTTTTGCAGTTAGATGTACCGAAAACAAAGCGCGAAAATAAAGGTTTGCATGCTGTTTTTAATGAGGTTTTCCCTGTGGAGAATTTCGATAAAACATGCCGCCTTGAATTTTTATATTATAATCTTGATAGATCCAAATATGATGTTTGGGAATGCCAGAGAAGGGGAATGAGTTTTGCCGCTCCGCTGAAAGTTAAATTGCGTTTGCGTACAGGCAAGGAAACAAAGGAACAAGAAGTTTACATGGGCGAACTTCCTTTAATGACTGATGTAGGCACATTTGTAATAAATGGTGATGAGCGGGTTGTTGTCAGCCAGTTGCACCGGTCTCCCGGAATATGTTTTGAAGAAAGTGTGCATATTTCAGGAAAAAAACTTCGCTCTGCGCGGCTGATTCCTTATAGAGGGGCATGGGTGGAGTTTGAGTTTGATATTAATGATGTGCTCTATGTTTATATCGACCGCAGAAGAAAATTCTATGCGGCCACCTTCTTGCGCGCGGTCGGCTTTTCTTCAAACGCGGATATTTTAAAGCTCTTCTATCCTGTTGAAGAAGTAAAATTACCGCTTAAAAAAGCAGAGGACATGGAAAAGATAATTTTTGCCGAAGACATTCTTAGCCCTAAAGATAATACTACTACCTTGTTTTCCTCAGGATCCAGATTGACAAAGCATGGAGTTGATCAGCTTCTGGATATGGGGGTTGAGGTGCTTAATTGTTTTGTTATTGACGGGCCGGAGATTATTAACAGCCTGGAAAAGGACAGAACGACAAACAGAGAAGAAGCCCTGTTTGAAATTTTCCGTCGGCTTCGCCCGGGTGACCCGGTAACGATAGAATCAGCGCAGACCTTAATTGAGCGCTTGATATTTGATGAGAAGCGTTATGATCTGGGTAGGGTGGGACGTTTTGTTTTAAATAGAAAACTGGAAATGAAAAAACCCTTGGAAAGCCGTGTGCTTGATGCCGAAACCCTGATCAGAACCATAAAATATTTAATTAAACTTAAAAGAGGCGAGGGAAAGTTAGACGATATTGATCATCTGGGTAATAGACGTGTGCGTACTGTGGGAGAACTTGTGCAGAATCAATTTCGTATCGGGCTTGCCCGTATGGAGAGATCAGTGCGCGAGCGTATGGGCATCTATGAAATGGATACGGTAATGCCGCACAATCTGATCAATTCAAAACTGATATCTTCGGTTATTAAGGATTTCTTCGGACGCAGCCAGCTGTCTCAGTTTATGGATCAAACCAATCCGCTTTCGGAACTGACCCATAAAAGAAGGCTTAGCGCTCTGGGGCCTGGAGGATTAAGCCGGGAAAGAGCGGGTTTTGAAGTGAGAGACGTCCACTATTCGCATTATGGACGTATTTGCCCTATTGAAACTCCGGAAGGGCCGAATATCGGATTGATCGCTTCTCTTACAACTTTTGCGCGTATTAATGAGTTTGGTTTTATCGAGACCCCTTACCGCAAGGTTGTAAATGGCAAAGTAACAGATAAGCTGGATTACTTAAGTGCCGATATCGAAGATAACTATGTTATTGCACAGGCTAATGCTCCAATTGACAGTAAAGGACACTTTGTTAACGAATTGATCGCATGCAGATATAAAGGAGACTTTCCTAAGATCGTAAGAGACGAAGTCGATTATATGGATGTTTCACCGCGCCAACTTGTTAGTGTTGCCGCGAGCCTTATTCCGTTCCTGGAACATGACGACGCGAACCGTGCTTTAATGGGAAGTAATATGCAACGCCAGGCTGTACCGCTGCTTGATACCGAAGCACCGCTGGTAGGCACAGGCATGGAGCAGAAAGTTGCCCAGGATTCCGGATCGGTTATTATCGCGAAGCATTCCGGAGAGGTTAAATATGTTGATGCCACTACAATAGTGATTGATAATGAAACCTATACATTAAAGAAATTCTCCCGCTCCAATGCGTCTACCTGTGTAAATCAGAGGCCATTGGTTAAGGTGGGGCAGAAAATCAAAAAAGACCAGATCATTGCTGACGGGGCAGCCACTAAAGACGGTGAGCTGGCTCTTGGACGCAACGTGCTGGTAGCCTTTATGCCCTGGCGCGGATACAATTTTGAAGATGCTATTTTAATCAGTGAAAGAGTGGTAAAGGAAGATCTCTATACTTCAGTGCATATAGAGGAATTTGAGTGTGAAGCACGCGATACGCGTCTTGGTAATGAAGAGATTACAAAAGATATCCCGAATATAGGAGAAGAGTCTTTAAAAGACTTAGGCGAGGATGGGATTGTCCGTATAGGAGCTGAGGTTTGTCCCGGGGATATTCTGGTTGGAAAAGTAACACCTAAAAGTGAGACCGAATTATCTCCGGAAGAAAAATTGCTTCGCGCGATTTTTGGTGAAAAAGCGCAGGATGTAAAAGATACATCGCTTACAGTTCCTCCGGGAATAGAAGGGGTTGTAACGGATATACGTGTTTTCTCTAGAAAAGGATTAAAGAGTAAGTCTAAAGAGCAGATCAGCGATGAACTGCGCATGACAGATAAAATTCATAAGTATTACGGCGAACAGATCAAGAAATTGAAAAAAGAGCGTAATCAGAAATTATATAACC
>JAKLQT010000020.1 GCA_022013205.1 Candidatus Omnitrophota bacterium
GCGTAGATTTATTACTTCAAATTTTTCTATATGCTTAATTCTGCTTTTTTTAACCTTTACTGTTTCGGCAATATTTGCTATCGGAACCGCGTAGATCTCATTGTTTGCTTCCACAAGCATTGCTTTGATAATTGCAACTGTGAGCGGCAGTTTTAAGTTAAAATTGCTTCCCTTGTCAACCTCAGAATCAAACACAAGGCTTCCGCCTAAAGATTCTATTTTCGTCTTTACAACATCCATGCCAACTCCGCGGCCTGAGGTATCTGTTATCTCTGTTGTAGAGCTGAATCCGGGAAGAAGAATGATATTAAGAAGATCCTTATCACTTGTTTTGCCGGCTTCTTCCTCATCCATAAAACCCTTTTTTACGGCGATGTTACGCAATTTGCGCGGATTCATTCCCTTGCCGTCGTCAGAAACCCTTATCAGCACATATGTACGCTCTCTTAAAGCAGACAACTTTATTGTGCCCACCAGGCTTTTATTCTTTGCCTTGCGCTCTTGCGGCAATTCAATCCCATGGTCAATGCTGTTACGCAAAAGATGCACCAGAGGATCCGCTATTTCATCAAGAACCGTTCTATCAAGCTCAATCTCTCCTCCTGTAACTTCCAGATTGATCTGTTTTTTTTCACTTCTGGCAAGATCCCGCACCATGCGCGGAAAGCGGTCAAAAACCTGAGCCATTGGTATAAGACGAGCCTGCATTACCTCATCCTGCAAATCACTGGTCAGACGGTCTATGTTCGTTAAAATTTCATTTAACGTCTTAAGCTGATGCGTCTTGGCGATCTGCATCAAGCGGATCTTGGAGATTACCAGCTCTCCGACAAAATTCATCAGCTTATCCAGCCGCTGCGTACTGACCCTAATGCTTTGTATTTTTTTAAAGCTCACCTGCTGCGCCCCGCCTTCAGCCCTGTTTTTATTAATAGCCGCGGTGACATTGGTTTCAAGGGTATCACTCTTTTCTTCCTGAAATTCACTTATATCCTTGATGTGCCTTACAGCAACCTTTTCAACCTCCATTACCATTTTTAAGGCTTCTTCAATCTTTTTCTTCGCAATGCTGCTCAAAAACAGCAGGGAAAATGACTGCCCCATCCGGTTTACTTCCAGCTCTTCAATCGAAGGCGAAGATTTTATAACTTCCCCCATCTGTTCAAGCTTATGAAAGATCATAAAAACCCGCACTGATTTTAACTGACAATCAGCGCTAAAATGTATGTCTATCACATATATCTTTGTCTTTTGGTCAGCGCATACGCTATCCAGATTTCGTTTTTCTAAGGAAGTTAAGCTTATTGCTTTTTTTTCTTCTACTTTAGCCTGTTCTATCGCTGCGATAGAAGGAGTAACGCTTTCAAGCCTGACAATAACCGCATCAACGTCTAATCTTAAATCCTTTTTTCCTTTGATTTCTTCCAGCAGCATCTGGAGCATATCCAGGCAATCAAACAGGCTGTCAATAACATCTGTAGTAACCGCTATCTTCTGAGTTCTGAAGATATCCAGAACGTCCTCCATCTTATGGGTCAGTTTCGTAAGCGCCTCAAAACCCATTGTGGCTGACATTCCTTTTAAAGTATGCGCGCTGCGGAAAATCTCGTTTAAAATTTTTGTGTTCTGGGGGTCTTTTTCTAAAACAAGTACAGCGTTATTTATTATTTGCAAATGCTCTTCAGATTCGGCAACAAATAATGTTCTGTATTGTTCAACTCCCATTTATTAAATCCTTTTACATATTGATATGCTTCATTATTTCAAGGCCCATATGCGATATAGGTAAAACTTTGTCAATAATTCCTTCTTCTATCGCTACCCGCGGCATCCCGTAGACAACACAGCTTGATTTATCTTCTGCAAATGTTACCCCCCCGGCATTTTTAATATTTCTCATGCCCGCTACGCCGTCATGCCCCATCCCTGTAAGTAAAACGCCTATTGTCTTTGCCCCGAAAACCTTAACCACAGAATCCATCATAACCGTTATGGAAGGCCTAACCCTGTTAACTTTCGGATCTGTATTCAGACGTATAACCGCGTTATAATTATGCATTTCCACCACCATATGATAATCACCCGGAGCAATATACCCATGCCCGGCCTGGATTATATCGCCATCCTTTGCTTCTTTTATGTCAATTTTTGTCAACCAGTTTAATCTCTCTGCCATTGAGCTGGTAAATCCTGCCGGCATATGCTGCACAAACAAAAATGCCGCCGGAATATCCGCCGCAAAGTAAGGGAGTATTTCTTTAATTGCTTGCGGCCCTCCGGTAGAAGCGCCTATAGCTACAATTTTACTTAAACCGGATGGTGCCTTGGATCGTACCGCAGGTGCCATATTTTTAAACATATTGAAAACAGCACGCACTCTCTTAACATCTACCTTGCTGGCTGCTTTTACCTTGCGTATAATTTCCAGATCAACGGTTTCTATGTCAAGTGATATTTCGCCGCTCGGTTTATTCACAATCTCAACCGCTCCAAGTTCTAATGCCTTTAACGCGTTGGGCCCGCCCGCAGCCGCATTCGCGCTGATAATAACCACCGGTGTCGGCACTTCATTCATTATATAAGTAAGCGCGGTTAATCCATCAATATCCGGCATGGACAGATCCAATGTTATTACATCCGCCTTCATCTTCACAGCTTTTTTAATAGCCTCTGCGCCGGTTTTCGCGAAATCAAGTACCTCAATTTCGCTATCTGAGTTCAGAATATCGCTAATCCGCTTGCGCATCAAAGCTGAGTCGTCAACAATAAGCACCCTGATCATAGTGTTTTCTCTCCATGAGCAATTGTTCTCACCCTAACCTCACCTGTCTCCAGGTAAAAATAAAGCGACCGGCCATAATTTCCTCCCACATCTTCAGCCACAAGCCTAAGCCTTAATTCTTTCAATACTTCTTGGACTTTTTCTACATTACGAGCACCTATATTAAAAACCTTATTTGTTTTGGCAAACCCGAACATATGCGCCCCGCCCATGATTTTAGCTCTCACCAAACGCCTGTCCGCGCCAAGGTTTTCCATTTTTTCCAATAGATCCGGAATTGCCGTATTGGCAAACTTCGCACGGTTAGATTTGTTCTTTACAGATTCAATGTCCGGCAGCATAATATGGGCAAGCCCGCCTATCTTCTCTCGGGCATAATACAGGATGACTCCCACGCAGGAACCAAGGCCTAATGATGTCAGGATAACAGGCGCTCTCGCAACTTTCAAGTCAGCCATTCCAACGTGAATTTCGGTTGTTTCATGGTTCATTAATCAGGCTCCGATCGCGAATAAAATTGCTTCTAAACTTCCAGGATTAGGTAATAAAAAAAAATGCCCCTTAACGCTCTTCTGGGCATCAATAAATTCCGAATCAATCAACAAAGCATACTCGCTCACCGCAGCGAGCTGGATAAGGATATAATCTATTAACGCGCCGGCCATATCCACTACAATACCCGGCGTTGAAGGTATTAGCCCCAACTGGGTAAATGCCGTCAGCGTATTCAGGTATGCTCCAGAAAGGATGCTTCCAGCTTCCTTAATTGCCGATTGATCCATTTCTGTGAATATTCCGTTAGTAATATTCTTTCCGGTTAGTATTCCAGCAAGAACGTGAGCATCATGCTGGGGGAAAAGAAGAAGAATTGCCCCTGGAGCGTCACCAAAAACCTGAAAAACAACTCCTACTACCAACGCTTCAGCACCACCGACAGCTTCCGGTACAGAGGAAACAGGCATAAAGTCAACATGCGGCACATTCATTTCAATTTTTCTATTAAGCAATTGAGACAATGATGTGGCCGCGTTCCCGGCGCAAATATTGGCCATCTCTTTTAAAACATCTTTTTGCCTATCAGTTAAAATAATTTTATCGTTTGACAAATTATAAACACCCCTATTCTAAGCAACCATAGAAAAAAATAATTTAGTGGTGTTTTCAAAATTAACTTTCCAAAACACGCTTCGCGGCTTCAAGCACGCGTGAAGGCTGGAACGGCTTAGTTACAAAGTCTTTTGCTCCCGCTTGAATTGCTTCGACAACTAACGCGTGCTGCCCCATGGCGCTTACCATCAGAATCTTAGCTTTGCCGTCTTTTTCCATTATCTGCTTAACCGCGCCGATCCCGTCAATATCTCCCACTTTAGGCATAACGATATCCATAGTCACTAAGTCCGGAGAAAGCTCTGTATACTTATCCACAGCTTCTTTGCCGTTCTCAGCTTCTCCCGCGACCTCATAGCCTTCTTTTTTAAGTATGTCACCAATCATTTTACGCATAAAAACAGCATCATCAACAACCAAAACTTTTACTCCCATGTTCTTGCTCCTCCCTTTCCTTGTTTATTTTTCTTCTTTTTTTACACTATCCTTCATGATTTCAACATGCTTTGACGCATGCTTTATCTCTTCCGTGCTCAACACTTCGTTTAAGTCAAGCAAAATTAACAATCTGTCTTCACTTTTGCCAACTCCTCTGAGATATCGCTCATGGACTTCTGTCTCAATAAATGAAGGTGTATCTTCTATATTATCCGCAGAAAGCCTCAATACTTCAGAAACCGAATCAACGATCATCCCCACGGTATCTTCTCCAACTTCCACAACCATAATTCTCGTAGAATCAGTCTTGCCCGCTGAAGGCAGATCAAGCCTCTTAGCAAGATCAATTACCGTAATTATCTGTCCTCTTAAGTTCACGACCCCTTCTATAAACACAGGAGCTTTTGGCATGCGGGTAATAGAAACAAGCTTAACGATTTCCCTTACCTGATTGATTTCCACTCCGAATTCTTCATCCCCGATTTTAAAAACAACTAACTGAATTTCTTCATTTTTTTTTCCTGCATCAGCCATATCAATTACCTCCTAAATCTTTATAATATTTAACATCAAATTTAAAACTCCTACCGCTGTTTATTTTTATCCTTCACTCAGGATCAAACTGCTTACTTATCTTTTAATTTAAATTGGCCGACCAAGCCCTGTAAATCCAAGGACAACCGAGCCAGTTCTTCTGCTGAGGCCGTTAACTCCTGCATTGAAGCTGTCTGCTCTTGGGCTGCACTTGATGCCTGCTCTGTTGCCGAAGCTGATTCCTCGGCAACTACAGCAACTTCATCTACAGCCTTAACAATCTTCTCCGAATTGGAAAGCTGTGTCTGCGTAGCCGTAGTAATTTCCTTAACCTTTGATGCTGAGAGCTGTGCTGCTTCAATAATTTCAATCAGCGAGTCTGAAACCCTCGACACGATCAAGGCGCCTTCATTAACCTCTTTTGTCCCTGCTTCAATCGACTTAACCGCTTTAGGCGTCTCGATCTGAATACCCTTGATCAATGTTCCAATCCTTCTTGCCGCTTCCGCCGATCCCTCCGCAAGCTTACGAACTTCTTCAGCAACAACCGCAAAACCGCGCCCGGCATCTCCCGCGCGCGCGGCCTCAATCGCTGCATTAAGCGCAAGCAAATTCGTCTGATCAGCAATACTAGTGATCGTTTCTGTAATCTGCCCGATCTGCTGAGATTTTTCACCAAGAGACTGAACAACAGCAGCAGCATTGGAAACAGTAACTGTGATTTTATTCATCTTTTCTACCGCTTCATTTGTAGCGTTTCCGCCGCTTTCAGCCTGTTCAAGTGATTTTTCAGATGCCATAGTCGCTGATTGGGCATTTTCCGCGACCCTGCGTACAGAATTGGACATGTCCTCCATCAAATGGGAAGTATCTTCAACTCTTCTTGCCTGAGTAGTAACACCATTGGCGATCTTTTGGATGGTAGAGGATATTTCCTGCGTAGAAGCGTTCATTTCTTTAGATGATGTTGAGATTTCCTGCGCAAAACTGGAAACTTTTGAAGCAAGATCTCTGATGCCGCGTACCATATTATGAACATTATTTATAATTGTGTTATAGGATCGGGCTAAAAGGCCGATTTCATCTTCACTATCGAGATCTAAGCTCTGGGTCAAATCCCCCCTGGTTGCCGGCACGCTTGCCTCAACCAGCTTTTTAATCGGAATAATAACCAGTTTGCGCAGCAATATTAAAATCAATAAGCTTATAATAAGGATACCCATCAAAGAGATAAACGCCCCTCTCAATGCTGTTGCGCGCATCGCTGCTGAGAGTCTATCCATATCAAGATCTACCCCTATGATTCCCAGAATTTCATCCTTTTTATCATGACAGCTCTGACACACAGGCTCACTGTAAACCGTCAGATATGTACTAAAAACTTTCTGCGTATTTTGCCCCTTATTACCCTTCACTTCCTGGAAGCACTTATTTTTGCTTTTTCTAATTTTTTCCAATAACTCGGTATAATTAACAAATTTACCGAGCCTATCTTGCTTTGTACTGCGTTTAATTTTTCCATCATTATCTGTCAGATAAAGATAAACTATCTCTTCCTGCTTAATCAGGTAATTAAAAACTTTCTGTACTAACTCCTGATCTCCGCTAATCATGGGATAACGAATAGCATTTAAAATACTGCTGGCTAACGCGCTGGAGAGTCTCTGCTCCTGTGCAATAAAATTTTTATTTTGATATGAAACCGTAATTACTGACATCAACCCCAAAATTACAATCAGTGATAGCCCTACAAAGAATAGAATCTTAAACTCTAGATTTTTCGGTATGAATTTTAGCACTTCGCCCCCTTTTTATTTTTGCTGAACAACTTGCAAAAAAATAAGTTATGATTTACCTTATAATACTTAAAAAAGCGTAAAGTGTCAAGCAGAAAATCCGTGGAGTTTACCCATTTTTTAAAATCACATTACAACTTCACACGAAGCAGATAGGGAGAATTGTTTTCGCGGCTTTACCCCGCCAATGCGGGATTAGCTCGGAGATTGACAGCCAGCCTCGACTAGCTCAGCTAGGCGGGGACTGTCAGGCGAGAATGCCTGTCCGCCATAGCTTATCTCCCTGAAGTATCATCACCTGCGTCGACGGGGCTAAAACTGTTCTTCCTAATCTGGTTTTACTTTACTTCTTGAGCTCCTTTACCGCCCCTTACTTGTTTTTTTACTTCTAATTGCTATATAGTTATAAATTTTTAGCCGCCAAAAATGGGTAAACTACTCTAAAAGAGATTCTTTAGAGTTTAAGTTTAACGAAAAAAACAAGGAATCACCACAGAGCTCAATAGAGTGAAGATCAATGAGTTAATTGAAAAATCAGGTCCTTTCTTATCTGAGTTGGAAGAAATCATATAATCTATTGATGTGTAATCACTTAAAAGGTGAAGAAGTTATTTAAGAAGTAGCGCGGAGCAAACAACCAGGTGAAATTGTATTTACTCATTCTCGACAACCATCCATGGCTGTCTGCGAGGTAAATATTGATTTTACTCATCCATGGCAAAATCAATATTGAAATCCGCAAATATAATTCCTCCTGTTTGTTTTATGAGCAAAAAAAAAGTGTTTTCTATCCAGGAGTTGGCGTAAGTTCTTTCATCTTTTTTCAATCTGCGCAATCAGGTTCTTTCTCCCAACTTAAACAAGAAAGAACCAACAACTTTGTGATCTTTGTGGCTTTGTGTGAGCATAAAAAAAGCCCTTGACATTTATAATGTCAAGGGCTTTTTTTCAATAAATCAGTTTAGAACTTTACACCAAGTTCAAGCATAATCTGTCTTGCTGTCTCATCATAAC
>JAKLQT010000122.1 GCA_022013205.1 Candidatus Omnitrophota bacterium
AATATTATTACACAAGATGGGAATTCGTTTGCCTAATCGTACACTGTTTAAAGAAAATGTAGTGGAGAAAAACGGGGTTAAAAATCCGCAACCTATTGAAAATAAACAACTGTCTTTTTGAAACTGCGGAACTTGGGCTAACCCCCAGCTAACAACATCAGTTGCCTCAGGCAGCATCCAAAATGGTGTGTGCACATCAAAACCTCCAAATGGATAAAAAATAACTTTTCCTTTTGCTTGGATCTCTTTAGCAGTTTTTGATAAACGATTTTTGAATATATCCAAAGGAACATATGATGGATCTTCAACACATAAATATTCAAGATCACTTAAGTTATCCAAGCTTTCACCATTAAGACTACTTCGTATTTGTTCTTTTGTTAAACTAATAGTTTGCATAGTTTTAGCCATGGAATCTGATTGAGTGAGCATTTCAAGAACCGTTTTAATACTGTCATCATAAAAGTTTAAAGCACCCATGGGTATTGTCAGTTTTTCATATGGCAATACTACTGGAGCATATTTTGCATTTAAAAAAGTATTCTGCAATAAATCACTGGCTATTTCAATACCAGGAGAAAGATTTAATGTTTCGTGACGTTTTTGGAATGCATATAATGGGCGGATGCTAAAAGAAAAAAAGCAGATAAAAGAAAATATTATAAAATAATTAATTTTTTTTATTAGCATTATCTTTTCTCGATTAGTTTTAATAAATTGTAAATAATTATTTTAACATGAAAAAAACATCTGCGCATGTATAAATTTTTGTCCTACTCTTTCAGCAAAATTCGATTTTTATTGATATTACTGCAACAATTATAAACTCGTGCTATTTAAAGCTAGCCTGATTGCCATCTTTTCTCAAATTTCTACTGCTATTTCTACTTTGAACAGGTCAAAACACATCGTTTTCAACCCTACTTTTATCTTAAATAAATACGCCGCTTTTGTGAATTTAAACCACCTCTTTAATGTTCTAGAACTTGCTCTATAATAAATCTCTTTGACGATATTATCATGTTCTTTGTCTTCTGTCAGTGGGCTAATTTCTGTTCCCTAACAGCTTTTTCTATTATTCCATCCTTGATTTTTCTATCCTCGAGGCACCTTCGATTATTTTGAAAAACCTATATTTCATCCGTGTATATTTTTTCCGGTTTATTATCAGGTAACACCTTTTCAAGTTCTCTTACCTCACTTTATTTACCGACATTACATGTAATTTTTCTATATATTATTATTTTTCTTCGGTGATAATAAATCCCTATTCGATTAAATAGAGCCAACATATATATACCTTATACATAGGGAAAATGCAAGCCAGGAATACGTCGGGGACATACTATAAAAGTATAAAAGTTTGATACGGCAATTCAATAGGTTGAATCGTTTTTTATTTAAAAGGGGATTTTTGCCAATCCCCCAAACCCCTAGGCCTTCATTTCTTTTGTGTGGACAAAAGAAACGAAGCAAAGAAAAACCACCCCCACAAAACAGTGCAATTTTTCTAATAATTTAGACTCATTGATTCGCCCTCGCTTTTGCTCGGTCTCACCGCCGAAAAGTTATCCATGACTTACGGCGCTTCACCCTCCTGGTTACGTCTATTCGTCTAAATTAAAGAAAAATAATGCGCTTGGCTTTGAAGGGGGAAATACTGGACATATGATAATGAAAACAAATTGACTTCCTATGATGGAATAACCTATAATTATGATAACAACGGGAATTTAACCAGCAAGAACGATAACGGCTCTTTGACTACATATACGTGGGATTACGAGAACAGGCTTATTTCTATGAGCCATGAGCTATCAGCTATGAGCTATGGATGAAGCAGTAAAGGAAAGAAGTTAGGGATAGGAGTGGCAACGGCGAGTATAGCAAAGGAAAAAGGACGGTGTATTTGCAGAGATAGAAATGATTAAAAGATGATTAAAAGATGTAATTGACAATAGATACAATTATGATATTATAAAATGATAGCAGAATATTTTAGAAGCAGGGTAGGCGCAATAATTTTTTTAGGGGATAAAGTTATTATGCATGAGATCGGTATTGTTGAGGATCTAATTAAGCTTATCAAAGAAGAAATAAACAAGCACCAGAATGTGCAGCATCTCAAAAACGCTTCCGTATCAGTCGGCCGTTCCCTGGCAATCAGCGAAGAATCATTAAAATTTTTATTTGAAAGTTTAACAAAAGGAACTTTTTTGGAAGGGGCCGGCCTGAAAATTTCCATGGAAGAGGGCAATTTTATTACTTTAACCTCCCTGGATATTGATATAAAGGAGTAGTTTTAGGCGCGCGAAGCACGGGCAGGGATTTCACGAAGATGTTATAATTCGTAAGAAAAGGTATGGCTAATGCAAGCGGATATGGAAAACAAATTAAAGGTCGGCATATATGTATGTGAATGCGGCCCGAATATAAAGGACGCGCTTGATATCAATGTATTAGTTGATTTTGCCGCCGGCCTGGAAGCGGTGAAAACAGCTAAATCTTTTAACCTGTTATGTTCGCAGGGCGGAGGGGAACTGATAAAAAGAGATATCGAAGAATACGGGCTGGACAGGATAGTTATAGCTGCATGTTCACCCAAAGAACATGAGATAACTTTCAAGAAGATTTTAAAATCCGCTGGGCTGAATCCGTTTCTTCTGCAGATTGCTAATATCCGTGAACAATGCGCATGGGTGATTAAAGATAAGGCGAAGGCAACGGCAAAAGCCAGGGCGGTTATTAATGCCGCGGTAAACAGGGTTTTATGCCAGGAACCTTTGGAGGTCAAAGAAATCGATGCGGTTGCGGATGTTTTGGTTGTCGGAGCCGGTATCAGCGGAATCAGCGCGGCGCTGACGTTAAGTCAAAAGGCGCGTAAGGTATATCTGCTCGAGCAGCTTCCGGTTATCGGAGGAAAGGTCGCCCGTTATGAAGAGGTATTCCCGAATCTGGAATGCGCCTCCTGCATGATGGATCCGGTAATGGATGAGGTTTTGCATGATGAAAATATTGAGGTGCTTACGCTTTCTTCGCTGGAAGAGGTACTGGGATTTTTCGGTAATTTTATCGTGACCGTAAAACAGGCAGCGCGATATGTGGATGTGAGCAGTTGTATCGGCTGCGGGGCTTGTTTTGAGGCATGTCCGGTTTCGGTAAAGAATGAGTATAATCAAGGCCTTGACGTACGCAAAGCGGTTTATATCCCTTATGCCGGAGCTTTGCCTAATGCGGCGGTTATCGATAGAAATAATTGTCTGCGTTTTAAATCTCAGGAATGTGATGCCTGCCTTAAGGCCTGTCCGTTCGGCGCGATACGCTATGATGATAAAGACACGTATAGACAGATAAATGTGGGCGCGGTTGTCTTGGCGAGCGGGTATGATTTATTTGATTTATCCGGTATCTCGCAATATGGATATAAAAAGATAAAAAATGTATATACAAGCCTGGATTTTGAGAGGTTATTAAGTTCTACCGGGCCGACAAACGGAAAAATTGTATTGGATGAAGGCCGGGTTCCTGATAATATTGTAATTATACATTGTACTGCTTCGCGCAGTAAAAAATTCGCCTGGTATTGTTCGGGTGTTTGCTGTATGTATTCGCTGAAATTTTCCCGTTTAATCCATGAAAAACTGCCGGATGTTTCCGTTACGCATCTGTATCTTGATTTTTGCCTGCCTGGCAAGGAAGCGCAGGGTTTTTTTGATGGGATTAACGAGTTGCAAAAGATACGGTTTTTAAGGATGAAAGACGCGGATTCCGTGCGGATTGATGAGCAGGAAGATAGCGCGATAATAACCTATACAGATGAAAACGGGATTATCAAAAAATTAAATACAGATATGATTGTTTTGTCGGCAGCTATGGAAGGCGCTTTAAAGTCTGATATGTTAGCCAAAATATGTGATGTTAAACAGGGGAAAGGTGGGTTTTTTGAAGAAGAGCATAATAAGCTGTCTCCTGTTTCAACAATGAAAGAAGGGATATTTATTGCCGGGTGTGCGCAGTCTCCGATGGATATTCAAAAGTCGGTAATCAGTGCGAAGGCGGCTGCCGGGCAGATTTTATCGAAACTTGTTCCCGGTGATAAGCTGGTATTGGAGCCGATTATCGCGTGCATAGATGAAGATCTGTGTTCGGGATGTAAAAGTTGTATAGCGCTTTGCCCTTATAACGCGATAAGCTATGATGAAGATAAAAAAATATCTAAGATTAATGACGTATTGTGCCGGGGGTGCGGAGTTTGCGCGGCAGCCTGCCCCAGCGGTGTTATAAAATCCAGGCATTTTACGGATGAACAAATAAATGCGGAAATAAAGGGGTTATTTATATAAAGAAAAGGCTGATAAATGAGTGAATTTGAACCTAATATCATCGGTTTTTTTTGTAATTGGTGTTCTTACGAAGCCGCGGATGCCGCGGGAAGGGCGCAGAAATCTTATCCGGCGAATCTTAAGGCAGTACGGCTGATGTGCAGCGGCCGAATAGACCCGCAGTTTGTTTTGGAGGCGTTTAAAGACGGTGCCGACGGAGTGCTGGTTTTGGGATGTCATCCCGGGGATTGTCATTATAAGGACGGCAATAATAAAGCGTTAAGCCGGTTTAAATTATTGCGTGAAGTGCTTATAAGTTTTGGAATAGAGCCGCAGAGATTCAAGCTTAGCTGGGTTTCCGCGGCAGAGGCGGATAAATTTACAGCGGTTGTTAATGAGATGGTGGATTCATTGAAAAGATTAGGCCCATTACATGTTTGAGCGGTTAAGGAAAATATAACATATGTCTAAGCCGAAGATAGCTTTATATTGGTGTTCAAGCTGCGGAGGATGCGAAGAATCGATTGTTGACCTGGCGGAAGATATCTTAACGGTTATCAGTTCCGCGGAGATTGTTTTCTGGCCGGTGGCGCTGGATTTTAAATATGAAGATCTTAACAGGTTCAGCGATGGGGAAATCGACGCGGCGTTGATTAACGGCGCCATCCGCATGAGTGAGCAGGAACAGATCGTAAAATTACTGCGCCGAAAATCAAAATTGATTATCGCGCAAGGCGCTTGCGCGCATTTAGGCGGGGTTGTCGGCTTGGCAAATTTTAACGCAAAGAAAGAAATATTGGAAAGAGCGTATAAAAAAGTACCGACGTTAAAAAATGATGCGGGTGTTTTTCCGCAGATGAAAGTATGGCAGGATGATATGGAATTGGATTTGCCTGATTTCCATAAGATAGTTAAACCGTTGGATATGGTTATTGATGTGGATTACTATATTCCCGGCTGCCCGCCTCCGCCGGAATTGATAAAAAGCGCTTTATTAGCTGTATTGGAAAATAAATTACCGCAGAAGGGGACGGTCTTAGCTGAGAAAAAGGCTTTATGCGAAAGCTGCTCCCGCCGGGATACCAAGCCGAATAAGATTAAAATTAAAAGATTCAAGCGGGTATATGAAACGGAATTGGATGAGAATAAATGTTTTTTAGACCAGGGGGTTATTTGTCTGGGCATCGCAACCAGGGGCGGTTGTAATGAGCGCTGTATAAAAGCAAATCAGCCGTGTAAAGGATGCTTCGGGCCTGTAGATAATGTTTTAGACTATGGAGGCAAGGTGTTATCGGCGATTGCTTCAATGATAGATTATGACACTCCTGAGGAACTGGAAGCTATTCTCAGCTCGATCCCGGATCTCGCGGGCTTATTTTACCGCTATAGTTTAGCTTCCTCAATACTTAAGATGAAATTAAATAAGGATAAGAATAATGCGCAAGAAGATAACGATTGATCCGATAACCAGGTTAGAGGGGCACGGCAAAATCAGTATATTTTTAAATGATGCCGGCGATGTGGATGAGGCATTTTTTCAAGTGCCTGAATATCGTGGTTTTGAAAAATTCTGCGAGTCAAGGGCCGCGGAAGAAATGCCCGCGCTTACGCAGAAAATATGCGGCGTTTGTCCGACGGCGCATCATATGGCCTCGACAAAAGCGCTGGATGCGGTTTTTAATGTGGAACCGCCGCCGGCGGCAAAAAAAGTAAGGGAATTGATTTATAATGCGTTTATGTTTGAGGACCATTTATTGCATTTTTATTTTTTAGGAGGGCCGGATTTTATTGTCGGGCCAAAGGCGCCTAAAGCGGAAAGAAATATTATCGGCGTGCTGGGAAAAGTCGGCATTGAAGTCGGTAAAAAGGTTATTGATATTAGAAAGAGGGTCAGGCAGCTTAATGCTACGTTAAGCGGCAGTTCTTTATATCCTATTTTCGGCCTGCCCGGAGGTATTTCCAAGGGGATAAATGAAGAACAGAGAAATACAATGAAACAGGTAGGGGTGGATGCGTTGGAGTTTGCCAAGTTTACCTTAAAGACGTTTGATGAGCTTGTCCTTAAAAAAAAGGAATATCTGGATTTGATTATCGGAGATATTTATTCCCATAAGACATATTATATGGGCCTCGTGGATGAAAATAACCGGTTGAATTTCTATGACGGCAAAATAAGGGTTGTGGACGAAGACGGTGCTGAATTCGCAAAGTTTTCCCCAAAAGAATATCTGGAGCATTTAGAGGAAGCTACTGTGCCCTGGAGCTATATGAAAGTGCTTTATTTGAAAAATGTCGGCTGGAAAGGATTTGTCGACGGCGCGGATAATGGGATATACCGCGTAGCGCCGCTGGCAAGATTGAATGTTTCAGAGTCAATGCCAACGCCTCTGGCGCAGGCGCAATATGAGAGGATGTATGATACATTTGGCTGCCGGCCGGTTCATAATACCCTAGCTTATCACTGGGCAAGGCTTATTGAGGTTTTATACGCGGCGGAACGGATGAACGAACTATTGAATGACCCGGAAATTACAAGCACGCATATAAGAAATATCCCCGATGATACCCCGTCGGAGGGGGTGGGCGTTTGCGAAGCGCCGCGGGGAACTCTTTTTCATCATTATCAAACCGATTCAAAGGGCATTATCAGGAAGGTTAATTTATTAGTGGCAACTCAGAATAATGCCGCGGCAATCTGCATGTCGATTAAAAAAGCGGCACGCAGCCTGATAAAAAACGGGCAGGTTTCGGACGGTATCTTAAATATGATTGAGATGGCTTTCCGGGCTTATGACCCGTGCCTGGCATGTGCGACGCATAGTTTGCCCGGAGAGATGCCGTTATCGGTGGATATCTATAATCATGACCGGGAAGTGATAAGACAGATTAAAAGAGAATAGATTTTAAGCGTGAAAAGGATTTTGGTTTTAGGAATGGGGAATACGATTCGCGCGGATGATGCCGTGGGTATTATTGCCGCGAGGCGGATAAATAAAGAATTAGGCCGCTTTATTGACGTAAAAGAGACCGAAGAAGCCGGATTGAACCTGCTGGATTTGCTGCTGGGATATGAAAAAGCGGTTATTATAGATTCCATAAAGACGCTAAACGGCAGGCCGGGGGATGTTTATATCGTTGAAGAGCGGCAATTGCGTCAGAAGTCTAAGCCGTACTCCTTTCATCAGATGGGTATTGTTACTATCCTTGAGATGGCGAAGAAGCTGGGACTGGATGTTCCGGCAGAGATATTTATTTATGCGATAGAAATAAAAAAAAACGATATTTTCCGCGAAGGTATTTCTCCGGAAACAGAAAAGGCGATTCCGAGAGTTTTAAGTTTAATTCGGCATATTTTAAAGTAAATATGTTATATTGATAAAAACCAGGAGGAGGAAAGACAATGGCAGTGATTCAATTGGATACCGCAGGGCTTAAATGCCCGCAGCCGATATTAAAAATAGCGACAAAGTCACCGGATATGCTCAAAGGGGATATTCTGGAAGTAATAGGGGATTGCCCTACTTTTGAGAAGGATGTGCGTATTTGGTGCCAGCGGATGCAGAAGGTGTGCCTGTCCGTAAAAGACGACGGCAACGGAAAGTTAAAGATACAAATACAATTTTGATTACGGATAAAAATCAGGTTTTTAAAGAAAGGCCGAACCCGTTGGCCCCTAAAGTAAAGGGTGGTATATCTCAATATGCAGATGCGGATTTCAGATTTCACGATTGAAAAGAAAATGAATATCGCGTTGGGGATTTTGTTATCGTCCCTGATGCTGATAACTCTAATTATTATCGGCGAGGTGGTATTAGCCGGGCGTTTGCAGAATCAGGAGTTAAAGTTATGTATGCTGCGCTGCCGGGCCGATAAAGCGCATGTCCAGCAGCTGCAGGAATTAATTGCCTTAGAAAGCCTGATTTTTTTAAATAAGGATGCTAATGTGGAGTTTAATACGGAAAAATGTGATTTTGGAAAGTGGTATTATGATTTTGAGACAAAAGATATAGCGGGAATAATTCCTGAATTTGAAAAAGCCGGGCAATTACATGAGCAGCTGCATGAGCATATGCGTGAATTGGAAACTTTTTATAACAATGGGCAAAAACAAGAGGCAACAAGGGCCTATGAAAATTTGATTTTGCCGACAGCGGAAAAATTCCAGGATTATTTTCAGGATTTTAGGGATGCGCTGGATAAGCGGATTGATACTCTAATCGGGGAAGGTGGGCTTAAAAAATTTATTTTTAAAATAATTAACATATTTATAGCAGTAGGTTTCGTGTTACTGGCGCTGCTTATAAGGGGCATTCTGCAAAAAGAGGTGATTAAGCCGATAAATTCATTAATGGATAAGATTAAAAGTATAATGAAAAGCGGTAATTTTACCGGTACCGGTAAAATTCAAATTGACAGAAAAGATGAAATAGGGATTATCGCGAGGTATTTTAATTCTTTGATTGATGAGACCAGTAAGGCATATGAGGAATTGCAAAATTTGTCAATGGCGATTACTTTGGAATTATCCGAGCAGTGCGAAGTTCTTAATAAAATACAAAAAGGAGACTTCAGCGTAAACGCTCCGGAAGATTCCAGCAATGAGCTTGTGGCAAAACTCGGGGAGTTAATCAACTTGGTACTGGAAGCGTTTCGACATGCTTCAGACGAAGCCCATAATCAGGCTATGGATCTGGCGTTGGCATTATCGGAAATATTTGAAGTATTAAAAAGTGTGGCTAATGGGGATTTGACGGTTAAAGTGGATGAAACTTCAAGAAGGGTGGAATTGGTGGCTAAACTTGCTGCGGTAACCAATAGAACGATAAACAGCCTGCGGGATGCGGTCGGACAGAGTGTTTTAATTTCCCAAAAAATTGCCTTAGACACTTCCGGATATACGAAAGAAGGCATTCAGGCTGCTCAGGAATCTGTGGTCACTATCGACAAGAGTTATGATAAAATCTATGATGTATTTACCGTTTCCACTAATTTGGTGAAGAAGTTAGGCAGTCAGGTGGATAGGATTGGAAATATTACAAATGTTATTGATAAAATAAGCGCACAGACGAATCTTCTGGCTTTAAATGCCGCGATTGAAGCGGCCCGCGCAGGTGAGGCCGGAAGGGGTTTTTCCGTCGTAGCCGAAGAGGTACGTAAACTGGCGGAAGGTTCCTCAAGCGCGGCGCGTGATATTACCGGATTGCTTAAACAGATTCAACACGAAGCCTCAATAGCAATAAAAGAAATAGAATGCCGCTCTAAAGAGGTAACCGATGCAAGGAAAGAAGTCACTGACTCGGGTGAGATAATAAATAAAGTTTTAAACCGTTTTGTTCAAATGACGGAAGAAGCGAAGAAATTAACAGAAAGGTTTAAAATTTAAAGATGCATTAAAAACACAATCTTGAATACTGAAAGCGTATATCAGCGATAAATACCGGTTTACTTTTAGTATCAATCAAGAGTCGATTATCTTCCGGAATATCGGCCCGCATTCAATAATCGATAAAGGACAAGTATAGCGTAGAAAAAGCAGTTTGAGGATAGGGGGCAAACCTTATAGTATGTCCCCTACTCTCCTCATACGCCTGCAGTAACCCATGGAGAGTCAGATGTATTAATCCACAATATTCACATTA
>JAKLQT010000123.1 GCA_022013205.1 Candidatus Omnitrophota bacterium
ATGTTTTATAAGCTTCTTTCGTTTTTTAGGATATTTTATTGGATAGATGGTTAAAGAGTATTTCCTTTTATCGTTCTTACTTATTTTACTGGATAACAATTTTTTAAACTCTCTCGTAAGATACCTTTGCTCCCCTGTTTCCGTCGAAGGAAAATCCAATAATTCAGTAACTTCTATCCCCCTTTTTCTTCCACTTTTGTTTTGAACAACAAAATCTGGACCGGGATGTTCTTGCTCAGAAATTCTTTTAGAAAAAGCATATTGGCCGCAATAGCGTTTATTATGCTTCTGTAGATAATTATCTAGAATCCACCGTTCTTTTTCATCTTTCTTCATATTTTTTTCTTGCTGATTGCCCATTTTTAATCTGTGTAATCTTTTTCTTAATCTGTGCAATCTGTGTTTAATATTTTAGCAATTTTAGAAGCCGTTTGTTTATTCTGCCAGTATTTAACATGCGCGCTGATCGGGAAAAATCCCGTTCTTACGCTTGTGTCCTTAACATCAATTTTGGAAAAGAAAGGCTTACATCGTCTGGCTATGCCGTCCTCATTATCATAAATATTATGCCAGGCTTTAACATTAGCAGGCAAAGTTAAATCTGATTCCACATGCCCCATAGCTGATATGAATATCGGAATCGGCGAGCCTAAAGTGATAAAAGACTGCACATTAATATCCTGAGGAAGTGAATGTTTTCTAAACCCAAACAGATAATCAAACGCAATCACGCTGCCCAGAGAATGAGCAATAATAATCGTGTCTTTGGCTTCTTCAGCGATAGACTTAAACGCCTTATCTACCTTATCCAAAATCCCCATTTCCCCGGAAGCTTTATCACCTTTATCTTTAATGTAATACATTATCTGCAAAGCCAAAGGATCGACCTTTTTCGAAGCCCAATTCCAGAATCCTTTTTTCTTGCCAAAAAGTTCATATTCTAAATTCAGATAGCGGTTAGTCAAATCTGTAGTAACATCCGCCCAGAGAATCTCTTTTTGTACAAATTGAGCTTTTTTCTGCTCGATCTCATCCTCAGCAACCCCTTTTTTCTTTAAAATCTTTCCGTAATTATCAATAACGCTTTTAAATAACCAATTACTATACCCCGTAGTTTGATAGTTTATCCCGTGGATAAAAATCACATTTATCATGTTATAGCCTCACTAAACCTGGTTAAAAAATTCTTTACATTATTAAAAATTTCTACGTTTATCTCGTATCCTTCACCTTTAAGCCTATCAATGCAAGCTTTTGCTCTATGTGCCGCTCCTTTATCAAGCACAACATATTGACAATAAGATACAGGAACCATTGTATGATATATATCTCGCCAAGTATTTGAATCGAGTTTTCTCCCTTCACGCAAAATTGATTTTACAATCTCCTTCTTTTGCGTCCCTCGTCTTAGCTAGGCGATCGTCCTTCGTCCTTCGGTATAATTCAGCACACTGGCCAGCGTCAAAGGATTAGGATCCTCGATATCCACTGAACTCCAAGCATCCATCATGTATTGTTCAATATAAGAATAAGGCAAGAACCCATAACCTTTTTTCCCCCATTTTTCAGACCAGGAGTTTTTGAATTTAACCAGTTTCTTTTTATCATCATATCCTACCGGGCAGATTGCATGCCCGCCTAAAGGATATTCTTTTTTCTTTGGCATGGGAACAATACCTGTTTTAGTTTTCATCATACCTTCAAAAACCTGCACACCGATAACACAAGGCCCCTTATTAGCCAGGCTTAAACGCAATTCATTAAGGTTAAGTATTCGAGCGTATGTTTTAATGCGAAATTTTTTAGCGTTAGAGGAAAACCCTTTTTTGGCCTTGTCTGTTTGATGCGGTTTGTATGGCCAGAATTTTTCCTGGCAGACTCCTGATTTATTTAAAACCTGCATTGCCGCGCGAAGTGTCGTTCCTTCGGCTTCCGGCATATCGTCTATTTTTTTACATTCGCTATATATAAATCTTGGAGACAGCTCTATAAATTTATCATAATCAATCATTTCCTGATACTCTTTCATCCCGCTTGCGCTAGCAAAACTTACACAAGTTCCTTCATCGCCCTGATCCCTGACAGGTGATAACTTCGCTGTGTAATCAATCTTCTTTGGTATTTTCATAACAGGTAAATACGCCCGCATTAGATAATCTTTTCCGCTAAACTTATCTTTAATACATCCAAGTCGACTCATATATTTAACCCTCCTACACCCCGCACCTTCCTACCCTCCTTGCTTACTTCTTCGCAAGAAGGTGCGGGGTAAATCCTCTTTTTTAATTCCTGATACGCTTTTCCAAAATATTTCAAACGTTTTTCACGCATTCTTGCGTTTTTCTCGAAACTATACGCTTCATAATAAACCAAATCAAAATCTTTAAAATCTTTGGTTGAAAACACTTTCTTTTTTCGATGCTCTTCAATCCTTCTCTTTAAGTTATTCGTCGATCCAATATAAAGTCTATTATTGCTGTTTCTAAGCACATAAACATAACAGAAACTATCTGGCATACTCATCTCCTCGCCTACAATATAATTTCACCTTCTACACCCCGCACCTTCCTACCCTCTTTTTTTACTTCTCCGTAAGAAGGTGCGGGGCAAGCCCCTTCCTACCAAGAAAAACCCGTTCCCACAAAAACCGCTTTTTCCTCTTTCGACTTCAGAAATCGCAAAAACGATAATCCATCCCCATCTAATGTTTTGCGGGAAAGCTGTAGCTGGACGCCAATTTTTTTGTTTAGCTCATTCTTGAGCTCAAAACTTATACTGTCTCTGGCGGACAGCTTGGCTTCCGCTCCAAAGGTAATGGCTGAGGTTTTTTTGTTTGCGTATTCTACTTCAAATATCAAGCCTATACCTTTTTTTATTTTCCATTTGCCGGACAAAGTAAGCGTACGCTTTGATCGTGCGCCTGTGCCCGATAGGGTATTACCAACCCCAATTCCTACTTCGTATTTTATATACTTGTCTTTGAATATACCTAAGCTGGTTTTAAAATCAAAAACAGAGTTAGATTGCGCATCAAGCACATAACTTATACGGCCTTTGTCTTTTATATCCCAATAGCCTTGAAAGATCAGGGTATGAATTTTTTTGCGTTTGCGAATGAGCTGGGCTTTTTCATATTGATAGATAATTTGATGCTGTTTATTTATCTTCCAGGCTCCTTTGAACGTCAAAATATCATGGCTTCCTTTTTCTTTTTGAACTCTGAACGTAAGGCGATTATTTTTATCTGCTTGCCATGCTCCTTTGAGTTTGAGAATATAGATTGATTGGGTGTTTTCTTTTGTGGTAGTGGTAAGAGCAAAAACCAGAAAATTTTTAGCTGTATCTATAATATCAGCCTGCAGGGTTAATTTATCCCCCAGGGTTTGCCTGCCCCACTTATTAAGCGTCAAGCACAGGTTATGATCTTCGGACAGTGACCATTTCCCCTGAAGTTTAACTTGATACGGTATTTCCGCACCTTGAGGCGTCGGAGCTTTGATGTGATAAGATACAGTATTGTTTTCCTCGATTTTGAAGCGGCCATCAAGAACCTGCCTGAACCTGGAAAGTTCGCTTTTCTTGCCGTTTTTGTTGATGATTAACCTGTTGTAAGGATCTATTTCATAGGTGATTTTTGTATTATCCTTTGTTTTCGCCATAAATACCTGCTGTTTGGAATCTGATTTATTCTTTCTTCATTATTTTTCCACACTCCGGGCATTCGACTTCGTTATCGAAAAACAAACTGTACGGGACATCGGCCCCGCAATGCGGGCATTTCACCATATCCGCGCCCATAGTAAGATCAAATCCTAAAAAATCATCGTCCATAATTTTACCTTAACTTCACTTTTTCAAGGTATTTTATCTAGCAAAGCATTAAAATTATTAGCTACCTCAAATTTAATATCATTCCCCAGCGTCTTAAAATGTTCTTTTCCACAATCAATTTTAGCTTTTTCTATAGGGCGCAAAGCATCCGTAAATAAGCTTCCTTTTGATTCAACTACAAAGTAAAGCCTCTCTTCCCCATCTCGTTCAATTACAACAGCCCAATCCGGATTATAACTTCCTAGAGGTGTATCAACCTTAAACCACCCAGGCAATTTGGCATATAGTTTCACATCCTCGCTCTTCTCAAATTCCTTGGCAAAACTTGGTTCAATATCAGAATCATATACAACATGATCATATATTGATTTTGTGCTTTTAATCATATTTTTCGATAAATATCCGTATAATTCTTCTGTCTCAAATAACTCTTGCGCGTAACAGTAAGTGTCACCTATTTTTTGGTATTTAATTCCATCAACAATAAATTTCCGCATTGTTCTTTTAATAATCTGGCTTAC
>JAKLQT010000124.1 GCA_022013205.1 Candidatus Omnitrophota bacterium
AACTTATCAAAACTGTATTATTCCAAATTTCCCTGCCTGTTTAGTAAACACCCAAAGATAAGCTTGTTTGTCATCTTCGTGAAGAGGACTTTTTCCCGGCGATTGCCGCTATCCTTGCCATATTTACCTGATTCACCTTTTAAAATAATACAGTTTTGATAAGTTGGTTTTAAATTCACCATTTTGATACTGGTATCTTACTCCCAGTAAAAGAGGGCCGGGATAAGGGATCATAACAACCGCCACCCCATCTTTATTTGTAGTTGTTGAGAAAGCTCCATCTTTCCAAGTAAATGAAATCAGGAAAGCCAGATCCAGTTTCGCGTTCGGTACCGGATTTCCATTAACGTCTTTTAATTTGATAATAAAGCTTGGCCTTTTTATTTTATCAAGTTTATGGGTGATCTCGATCTCGGGAAGATCTATTTCAGGCCCTGTCCAAAATGTCCGCTTCAGGGTATTAATACTGTCTCCTTTACTGTCAAAAAGCTTAACCTCAAGTGTATGCTTTTCAATATTATCGATCTTAGAGAATAATTCAACAGGTATATTAAGCTCAGCCCATGATTTGGATACTCGTGGTATTATTTTAAGAAGATGGCCGTTTATAGTTGCTTCTACCTTTGCTACTTTATTTTCTAAATATAGACGAATCGGCAGATATTTAGCATATAACTTTTGTGAGTCAGGTTCCCTCAAAATGCCCATATTAGCTTTTCTTGAAGAATAATATGCTTTTCTAGGAATACCTTCATATTTTTCATCCATACCTACAAGCCCGCCCCATTCAATGCAAACCTGGTCATGAACTTGCTTGTTTTCTGCTTCTGGCAATAGAGGTATACCGGGTGATGAAAAATCTCTTGATATAAACCAGCTATCCATATACTGCATTGTAGTATATCCGGATATATCCGTCTGGCTTATGCTCTCAAGATCTTCAAGCAGCCTATCCGACTGTTCATCCTCGTTTTTTACATAATTAAACTTCCAGATATCTTTAGGATTACGCTTTGGTGCCGGAGCGTACATCCCGTACTCAGATAGAAAAAATGGTTTGTCTGGGGATTTAAGCTGCTTTAAGCCGTTGATATAGTCATGGAAATCAATGACCTTTTTAAAATTAGCGGACGCTTTAGAATATATGTTGTAGCTTATTACGTCCCATGAAGCAGAATCAATAAATCCGGCTATCGGCCAGTTTGAAAAAGTAACAGGAACATCAGGGCAATTTTCACGCGCAGCCGTAACAAGAGAATCAAAATATGCTTTTAATTTATTCTTGTCAGCATTCAGAAGCACTCCGGGCTCTGGCTCGTTGAGGATAGTAAGCATAGCAATATTTGGATATTTAAAATACCTTTTTGCCTGACGCGCAACATGCTCTTTGATTTGTTCTATTTTTGATTTGTTTTTTAGATCGATTATTCTATCGGTCCATATACCTCCTACAACCCAGAGTTCGTGTTTTGCCGCAAGTTCAAGGATTTTCTCATCAAGAAGCCCCCATGTTCTTATCGCGTTAAATCCGGCTTCTTTTATTCTTTTCATATCAAGATCGACAAGATCATACCCCGCATCCTTTTCCGGAACCGGATCTTTTTCATCTTTTCCCGGCCGTATCCCCGCGTAACCGATAGCCTTTAAAAATAATTCTTCATCTCCTGCGTATAATTTATCACCACGGATAGATAGCGGCGGAAATTCTTCGCTTGATGAAAAACATGTTACCGGAAAAATAAAATTAAAAAGCAAAGCGATGATCATTAAATATTTAGCCACAGTTTTTATCCACTTTATTCCCCGCTCTGATTTTCATGTTTATACGGTCCTGCTTGAGAAATAAGACTGACAAAGGCGGGATAGTTAATGAAAGGGAATGATATTGCCCCTGAGAGGGCAAGGGCGCGGATTCCAAACCGCCTAAATTCCCCTGGCCGCTTCCTCCGTACTCCTTGGCATCGCTGTTTAATACCTCTTTCCAAAATCCACCCAAAGGGATACCTATATTGTAATTATGGTGAAGAACCGGGGTGAAGTTACACACAATCAATACAGAGTTTTTACCTGATGAACCGCTTCTCATAAAACTTATGATTCCTCTTTCCCAGTCCCGGCAATCCATCCATTTAAACCCTTGATTGTCAAAATCGTTTTCGTAAACAGCCGGCTCTGTCTTATAAAAATAGTTTAATTCCTTGACCCATCTTTGTAATTGAGCATGCGATGTGTTCTTTAATACACCCCACTCCAAGGGGCTTTCATGATTCCATTCTGAACGCTGGCCAAACTCTTGCCCCATAAAGAGCAGTTTTTTTCCGGGATGAGCATACATATATCCGTACAAAACCCTTAAATTCGCGAATTTTTGCCAATCATCTCCAGGCATTTTCCCCAGCATGGATTTTTTTCCATAAACAACCTCATCATGAGAAATCGATAAGAGAAAATTTTCCGTAAATGCGTATGATAAACTAAATGTTAACTGGTTGTGATGGAATTTGCGATAGACAGGCTCTTTTGAAAAATAATCCAGAGTATCATGCATCCAGCCCATATTCCATTTCATGCCGAATCCAAGCCCGCCCATAAAAATCGGCTTTGAAACCATTGGCCAGGAGGTAGATTCCTCCGCGATCATCTGCGCATCCGGATAACTCTTATATACTTCAAGATTTAGCCTTTTGATAAAATTTACCGCTTCAATATTCTCTCTTCCCCCGTATTCATTCGGAATCCATTCCCCTTCTTTACGGGAATAATCAAGATATAACATCGACGCGACAGCGTCAACACGGATGCCGTCAATATGATAATTATCAAACCAAAATAACGCGCTGCTTATCAAAAAACATCTTGTTTCATTTCTCCCATAATTAAAAATATAACTCTTCCAATCAGGGTGAAAACCCTGTCTGGGATCGGCATGTTCAAATAAATGCGTTCCGTCAAAATAAGCAAGCCCGTGTTCATCGGAAGGAAAATGGGATGGAACCCAGTCTAATATGACCCCAAACCCTTTTTCATGAAGATATTCAATCAAATACATTAAATCCTGAGGATTGCCATACCTGCTGGTAGGCGCGAAATAACCAAGGGTTTGATATCCCCACGAACCATAAAATGGGTGTTCCATAAGAGGAAGGAACTGCACAGGGGTAAAGTTCATATCATGAAGATATTGGGCTAATTGTTCAGCCGCTTCCCTGTAACTTAAAAACTTTCCCTTATCGCCCTGCTTTTGCCGCCAGGAACCTAAATGAACTTCATAGATTGAAATTGGAGCCGTCAAAGAGTTCTTTTGATAACGGCCTTTCATCCACTGCGTATCTTTCCACGAGTAATCAAGGCCCCAGACGATAGACGCGGTTTGAGGCGGAATTTCAGAATAAAAAGCAAAGGGATCTCTCTTTTGGATTTGGTAATTATTGTTTTTTGAGATAATACAATATTTATATAAATCTCCTTTTTGGACCCCCGGGATAAACCCCTCCCAGATACCGGAACTATCCCATCGAGGCGCTAAGGGATGGGATTGATCGTTCCATGCGTTAAAATCTCCAATCACACTCACCTTTTTGGCATTAGGCGCCCAGACAGCAAAACAAACTCCCTCGGCTCCTTCATCGCTCATAATGTGAGAACCTAACTTTTCATATAAACGGAAATGGCTTCCTTCTTTAAAAAGATAAATATCCTGTTCCGTTAACAGACTAACATCATGTTTAATGGTTCCTATATCAGCCATACGATTCTCTTCCCCTAATTATTGCTTTTTAATTGTTTTTGGGTCTTAAAATTATTTAAAACCTGCTTAATCCCCCTTAATGGAATAATTATCCACTCCGGCCTGTTATTTAATTCATATCCCAATTCATAGATCGCTTTGTCCAAAAGATAGATCTGCAGGAGATTCTTAAATTCAACTTCGGTTTTAGGTAAAAATTCCGCTTTTCCTATCGTTTGATAATATGATTCAATGAAGATATTGCTCACATATAGATACCAATCTTCCGCGGCAGATTCTAAAATAGCCAGATCTTCGTCTCTAACTGCTTTATTAAGAAATAAAGTAACATACGCGGCGTAGTGAAGAGACCGCAGCATTCCCGCGATATCACGGATAGCTGACCTTTTAAGCCTTCTTTCGCTTAATGGCCGTGCCGGTTCTCCTTCAAAATCAATAATAGAAAAATCCTTCCCGGTAAAAAGAACTTGTCCTAAATGATAATCCCCATGAATGCGTATTTTTTTCGCGGAATATTTTGTTTGCATAATCAGCTTTAGCCTCAGCATAATTTTTTTCTCAGCAGATAATACTGATTCCGCTTCCTGCCGCAGGCTTTCTGTTAATTTGCTTAAATTTTTCTCCAGTAATCTAAAAACAACTCTTTTCTGGCTTCCCATGGCTTGAAAAACCGAACGCTGATACAGTAAAGAAAAGGTTTCCGGCTTAAAATCAGGGTTTTGGGCTTCTTCGGACAGCTTGATGTGCATTTCCCCTGTGCGTTGCCCTAATTTTTTAATCATTTCAAGATATATCCCATCAATCAAGCCGCTAACTTCAGGGGATTTCACTTCTTTAACCTGCCGTGTTAAAACCTTTTCCTGATTCCCTTCTTTTACTTCCTTGCTCTTGGATAACACGAGGTCAAAATAGCTTTTAACCTGGTCTAAAGTATATGTCCACGCGTCAGATTCACTGGGAATATAACTTTGAAGTAAGCATATGGACATCAATTCTTTATTACCGGCGCTATATTCAATATTACCGGCAAACACGGGTGTAATCTGAGAATCCTTTTGTTCCGTAAGATATTTCGTTATTTCAATATCCGGGTTGATCCCGCATTCGAGTTTCCTGAATAATTTCATAAAGAAGGTATTTCCATACAATATTGACGTATTGCTTTGTTCCGCTTTAAGTATAATCGATGGTAAAGGCATTTTTTGGTTTCCTAATAGCGTTTTAAATTTCTTGCCCGCTTTCCCGATCAATACTTTCCCCTCATTAGTGAGCCTTCTTTGCTTAGCAATAATATCTAAAAATATTTCATGTAAACACGGATTATAAACCCCATCATAAAGCAGGCCTTCTTTTCGGTTAATAAACAGACGGCAGATAATACCTTTATGAAAATCCTGTGCCTCAACTTCATGGCCGTTTACGAAAACAAATGACAACGGCAGCAGGTATGTTTCAGGCGCGCCGACAGCATAGCTGACATTAATAAACAATAGTTTAACAATATCTTTTTGATGCGAGAAAGAAAGGATGTCCGCGATTCTAATTGTCCGTATGATTCGGGCTTTACCGCCAAACCAACGGCATCCGTTCAAATATTGAGGTAATATTTCCGCTTCCAATCTGCGTATATTTTCAGGACTAAATATTTCCTCCCACGATTTTTCCAATCGTATTTTAGGTGATTTCTGTAATGTTTCCGCGGACGTTATCTCTTGCTTTTTTAATAAAAACCAAAAGTGGTTATGCGGCCCCAAAGTAATCGTATAAGGGCTGTCTTTGATTATTGAGAAATTATTCTGGCTAAAAACTTCCTCAGGGACAAAGCCATTATATTCTTTTAAATCAAGATCAACCGTTTGGGAAAATCTTGATAAATTTATAACAATCAGGATACTTTCATTTTTATATTGTCTAACAAAACATAAAACCTTTGAATTCTCAGGATATAAAAATTTAATATTTCCCTGGCTAAAGGCCTTAAATCTTTTACGCATGGCAATAACGCGTTTCGTCCACCATAAAAACGATGAAAAGTTATTATCCTGCGTTTCGACATTGAAGGTTTCATAGTGATATTCCGAATCTATGATTACCGGTAAATACAGCTGTTGGGGATTCGCCTTTGAAAAACCGGCGTTTCGATCCGGGCTCCATTGCATGGGGGTGCGGACTCCATCGCGGTCACCCATAAATCTGTTATCGCCCATTCCAATTTCATCACCGTAATAAATAATCGGCGTACCCGGCAGAGAAAAAAGAAGGATATTCATTAATTCAAATTTGCGCCTGTTATTGCCAAGCAATGGCAGTAATCTTCTCCTAATTCCTAAATTAATTTTAGACCGCGCGTCAGTCGCGTATGCCCGATACATATAATCGCGTTCTTCATCTGTGACCATTTCTAATGTCAACTCATCATGGTTTCGCAGAAATATTGCCCATTGACACAACCGTGGGATCTTGGGTGTCTGTTCAAGGATATCAATAATAGGAAATCTATCTTCCATTTGAACACTCATATACATTCGAGGCATAAGCGGAAAATGAAAGGCCATATGGCATTCATCTCCTGCTCCGAAATATTGGACAGCGTCCTCAGGCCATTGATTTGCTTCGGCAAGAAGCATGCGATTTTTGAATTTACTGTCAATGTGCTTTCTTAGTTTTTTTAAAAAATTATGAGTTTCCGGTAAATTTTCACAGTTAGTCCCTTCTCGTTCAAAAAGATACGGCACCGCATCCAGCCGCAATCCATCTACTCCCAATAAGAACCAGAAATCAGCTGCTCGATATATTCCCTTCAGAACGCTTGGATTATCGAAATTAAGATCCGGCTGATGTGAATAAAACCGATGCCAGTAATACGCTTTAGCTTCTTCCGACCAAGCCCAGTTAGATGTTTCAAAATCCTTAAAAATAATCCGGGCGTCTTTATACTTTGCCGCATTATTACTCCATACATAATAATTACGATGATTTGAATTTACTTCAGCTTGCTTGGCCCTGATAAACCAGGGATGCTGGTCTGAGGTATGATTGATAACAAGCTCCGTGATAACCCTTAATCCTCTGGCATGAGCCGCCCTTAAAAATTCCTTAAAATCCTTTAAAGTGCCATATTGCGGATTAACACCATAGTAATCGGCAATGTCATAACCATCATCTTTTAAAGGAGACGGATAAAAAGGCAGCAGCCAAATAACTGTAACTCCCAGGTTCTTTAAATAATCCAACTTCTGGATTAATCCTTTAAAATCACCGATTCCATCGCCATTGCTGTCGCAAAAGGTTTTCACATGCAGTTGATAAATTACAGCATCTTTATACCATAACGGATTATTTTCAATATTCATACGTGTTGGACTCATAAGCATCCTTTCCTTTACCCCGTTAGAGAAAGCAAGTATAGAAGTCAGTGGTAATGTAAGCTTATAAAACCGACGATGGTTTAATCCCGCCGCCGGCGTTAACCGTTAAAGAACCTAGTTCTCTAACGGGGTTTACACAAAATAATCAAAATCCTGCTCCCTGCGCATATGCCGTTTAATATGTATAATATGCGCCGGAGACCGTTGGGGGTCTAGTTCAATATAACTTGTCTCTCCTTGCCAAATGTATTTATCCTCACTTAAAAGATCATGCGCTAGATATGGCCGGCCTTTGTCAATCCCCAGTTCATCAAGAGGCAGCTGCAAAAATCCGCTCTGAGTATGATAGGGATCAAGATTGACTATAACAAGAATAATGTTTGAATAATCCCCTGTCGCCTTGTAATAACTTAATATACTATCATTATTAATTTCACAAAATCGGATATTCCGGGTAAGCTGCAGGGCAGGGTTTTCTTTACGGATCTTGTTAAGGGCCGCCAATACATCTTTTAAATGCCCTTCTTTATTCCAATCCCATTGTTTTATCTCATATTTTTCAGAGTTAAGATATTCCTCTTTATTAGCAATCGCATCGCTGACGCCAAGTTCAAAAGCCGGGCCGTATATTCCAAAATTTGAAGAAAGTGTCGCCCCCAGAACAGCCCTCATAATAAACGCCGGCCTCCCCCCATATTGTAATTGTTCAGGCAGAATATCCGGAGTATTAGGCCAAAAGTTTGGACGAAAATATTCCGCTACTTCTGTTTGGGTTAATTCCCTCAGATATTCAATAAATTCACGTTTTGTATTACGCCAGGTAAAGTATGTGTATGATTGGCTAAAACCTCCTTTAGCAAGACGATACATCACATTCGGGCGGGTAAATGCCTCAGACAAAAATATTGTATCCGGATAATCCTTTTTTATTTCTGAAATGAGCCAGTCCCAAAACGCAAAGGGTTTTGTGTGCGGATTATCCGCCCGGAAGATCCGTACTCCTTGTCCTATCCAGAATATGACTATACTTTTTAATTCTTCCCAAAGATTCCCGGCATCATCGGTTTCAAAATTGATAGGTAAAATATCTTCATACTTTTTGGGAGGATTCTCCGCGTACTGAATCTTGCCGTCCGGCCGCCATTTGAACCACTGAGGATGAACTTTTACATACGGATGATCCGCAGAGCATTGATAAGCCAGATCTAAGGCTACTTCCAAATCAAATTCTTTTGCCTTATCAATAAAATGCCTGAATGACTTAACCGTCCCTAATTGAGGATGAACCGCTTTATGCCCTCCCTCTTGCGAACCAATAGCCCAAGGGCAGCCGGGATCATTGTCCTTACATTCAACAGAATTATTTACGCCTTTTCTGTTTGTTTTACCAATAGGGTGAATCGGCGGAAGATAAATAATATCAAATCCCATCCGGGCAATTTCAGGGATCAATTTCTCACATTCTTTAAATGTTCCGTGCTTTCCCGGCTGCGCCCCCCAGGAACGGGGAAAAAATTCATACCAGCTGCTGAAAAGCGCTAATTTCCTCTCAACACTAACCTTTAATTCCTTATGATAGGTGACGCTATCTTCAATATTAAGATTTTTCCGCATTATAGTTAACAACTCATCATTTATGAGAATAGCTGAAAGAATATTAATATCTTCACTCGCGCGCAGCTGTTTAAGAAAATCAGCGATTCTGCCTATTGATTCTTTTTTTATTCTTTTTTTCGCCTCCTCAAGAATCAGGATTCCCACCTTTAAATCCACAGAGATATCCTGTTTGGCAATCATCTTTTTATCAAGGCTCTTGCGCCATGTACTGAATTTATCTATAGAACAACGGATACTGTAGTAATAATCCCCTTCTTTTTCTATAGGAAAAGATCCTATCCAAAGGTCATTACCTAATGGTTTCATATAAACTTCATGCCATCCGGCTTCCTTGACTGTGCGATAAAGAAGTAACGCGGTTATCTCGTCTTGCCCATCTGTGAAAATATTCGCCCGAACCACCACATTTTCTCCCACAGTTCTTTTAATAGGAAACAATCCTGCGTCGATTTCCGGAGAAACCTTTTCAATCATAACGCGTGAGCAGCAATGAGCCTTTTTTTTAGCCCCTGATTTTTTACTAATTATACTATTAGCTTTTATAGGCATATCAGCCCTCCCTTTTATCAAATCAAAATAAATATATTCTGTTCATCAAGATAACGCATTCTTAGAACAAGGCACTTTACAATAATTATATTAGAAATTAAAATGACTTCTTAAATTTTAGCAGTACCTGGCCCTCAGTTGTTTTATTCTCTTGCTGAGTATTGGTATCTTTTTGCTTCAACTCTTTCTTGGCCTCCAAAGAAACAGCATCGGTAACTTTATATTCTCCTCCAACCTTCTGCGAAACATCCGCAGCCCCTTCCTTTTGTTTTTTTTCTTCTATTTCGTATTTCCCCTCTAATCTATTCGATAAATCTTTTGTTACGGTAACTCCCTTGTTGCCTTGCGTATCATATTTAAGGGAAAAATCCTTTATACCGAACTTTTCCGCGAATTTACTGCTTTGCCCGCCAAAAATAAAATAATCCATAAAGTCTTTTGCCAGATTAGGAGATATGCTTCCTTTGCTCATCAGTTCCTCGGTGCTTTGCCAGGTCTTATTGGTAGCCAATGCTAATAACAGGCGGTCTTTGGACATGGGGGGCTCAGAATTAATCTGCAAATTCGGCTCTTTAAAACTGCCTTTAAGGGTTATTGTCATCCTGACTTTTTCTACTACTGATGTACCCTTAATATCGAAATTGGGCTTCCCAGGGTCTCCGTTAAAAATAATTTTGCTCTCCTGCAGCTGGACTAGAGCTGTTTTCTTCCCATTTATCGTTCCCCCTGTAAGAGTAAACGGGCCGTATAATCCTAATTTATCCTCGACATTCTTTATCTTTAATTCGAAAATACAAGGGGCTTTTTCCAGTAAAAAGGCATCCTTGAGGAGTTTTTCTATAACAAGTTTGCCGGTAAAAACAGGTTCTTGGATTGAACCTTTAATAAAAACATCTATATCCGCAAGGCTGCCGGTTATTCCTTGAAGGATTTCCGTCTTAACCAGGCTTTTTATTTCTCTATCGGATATTGCTTTTATATAAACGTTGAAATCTAATAACTTATTCTCAAAATTTCCATAAAACACAATCGGTTCTGAATCCGGCAGATAGAATCTGGCATTAAAGATTTTTAAAGTGATTCCATCTAGGCTAAAAGAATCAATATCTACAGCTAAAGACTGAATCTTTAGTCTATTAGGAGCAGGAAACCATTTCAGATCTTCAAACTCAATATCCTTATAGACCATACCGCTTATTAAGCTGCCTTCATTTTTCTGCCAGGATATTTGATTTCTATTATTCATCACCCGCATAAATCTCTGCGATAGAAAAGCGCCCCCCTTTTCCGTAAATAAAAAAAAGTAAATTAAGATTAAAATTAAAGCTGTACTACTTAAAATCGCATAAAAAAACATTAAGATTATTTTTTTATTATTGTTCATCATTTAACAATAAACTCCTTGGATAAATTTTTAATCGACTTGGGAATCTTCACTTCACGCCTTCTGTTTTTTTGATCTTCAAGTTTACACCGCGGGGAAAGATATTCACTATTGAATAAGTCCCGGGTAATGTTACATCGGACGCGGTAATAATTAAATTATAAGACCCGTCTTCTGCCTTATTTAAATCATCAATATTGATAATCTTTACTAAAACTTCGATATCACGATTATTAACAAAATAGAAATTCCGCCTGGGAGCGCAAAGAACAATTTTTCCTTGTTGGGGGGTCAGTTCCGCAATGTTCAAATTCCTGTCTAAGCTAATATGCTCAATAGGCACATCAAAGGACTTATATACAACAACTGATTCATGCACAAAGAACCACCATAAAAACATCGAAAGCAGAACAACAATAAATTTTTGTTTAAAATTTGCCGTTATAAAATTTCTATTTGAATATATCTCCTGAGCATTCCCCAGGCTTTTATAAAACCTCTCTATCAATTCCTGGAAGGCCTTTCTATCTTTTATCATACTAAGTTTTCCATTCTGGTAAATAGAGATTTCTCCGGTTGTTTCAGAAATAACGACGCATAACGCATCGGTTACCTCTGACAATCCCAAAGCCGCCGCGTGGCGGGTACCCTTATCCCGCAATTGACTTATGTCTTTTGAAAGAGGCAAGTGACAAGCAAACTGCAAGACTGTATTGTCTTCAATAATTACCGCCCCATCATGCCCATCGGAATGGGTGTCAAAAATACTTTTTAGAAGGGGAGCGCTTAATTTTCCATTAAGCGTAATTCCATGCTGGGTATTCCTCAGAAGCGTATCCTTGCCTTTTAAAACCACTATAGCCCCAATATGTTTTTTTGCTAAAAAGAAAGCGGCGTCTGTCAAAACATCAATTCGGGATTGATAATATTGATTCATTTTTGTTTTTCTTAGCTTCGGAGCCAGGCTAAAAAGAGCAACCTGTTCAAATAATCTTCTAATCTCTTCTTGAAAAATAACTACAATCGCGATTAAAATAACCGCAAAAAACCCCTGCATTAGTGTAGCTGCTAATCTAAGCCCTAAAACTCTAACAACTAAATACGCGATGCTTGATATAACAATACCCACAAATATAAAGACGGATTTTGTTCTCTTAAACCAAAGAAAGATTAAATACAGCAAAAAAGAAACTGTAAGAATATCAATAGCATCAATAATGTTTATGTCTTTTAGAAAATCAAACATAATTTTGCATTTCCTTTATTTTAAAGTATTTATACTCTTTAAGAGCTTCATTATCAATCCAGCTTACTTGCGGTGCAGCAAGCTAAAATCCTTTACTAAAATTCTCTTTTCATAATGTGGTTATTGTATCTCAGAGCAAAAATTTAGGCAAGAAATTATAAAAACATACCCTGGACAAGAGAACACAAGCTGCTAAATATTCAGGCTAACCTGTTTTATTTCAAACAGTTACTGCAAACTAATCCTGTACTTCAGCAGTTTTTTAGAGGGTTTACAGGAAGACTTAGCCGTTCTTAAAGCCTGCGCACCCAGATTCACTTTAAAAAAAATGAATATTTTTTAGAGCATTATTAATCTCGAAGATTATTCAGCTTTTTCATTGATTCAGTTCCCCCGATAAAAATTATAACATCATCCGGACTAAATTTATAATCAGAAGGCGGCATGATTTTGGTTTCACCTGTCAAAGGATTCCTGACAGCTAAAATCTCGATATTGTATTTGTTTCTCAGCATAAGATCCTTTATGGTTTTCATAAAAAATTTTTCAGGGACAGGGAATTCAATGATATCAAACTCGTCTGAGAATTTGATTACATCCAGTATGTCTGGTGCGACAAGGTTTCTTGCTACTCTTTTTGCCGCTTCTTCTTCGGGGTAGATGATTTCATTTGCCCCGATAGATTTTAATATTTTCCCATGGTCAATTGTTGTCGCCTTTGCGATAATTTTTTTAATCCCGATTTCTTTTAAATGATACGTTATTAATACACTGCTGTCTATTTTTTCGCTTATGCAAACAATCGCACAATCCACATCCTTGGCAAATTTCAACAATAGATCTTTATTTGCCGCATTGGCTATGATAACTTGCCCTATCACATCTTTAACGAGCTCTGCTCTCTCTCTGTTTTCCTCGATAACAATCATTGAAACCGGGTATTTTAACAGTTCGTTAACTAACGAATAACCAAAGTGGCCAAGTCCAATTATCAGTATATCTTGCATATAGTCTTTCTCCTTTGTTATCAAACTACAATTATTCCCTTTTTGGGAAACTAACAAATAAATTTACCTTTTGCCGCATTTACTGAGCTATCCCCTTTTTATAATAAATATTATGTAGTTAATATAAAATAACAGAAAAAGCGCCCCTTCCC
>JAKLQT010000125.1 GCA_022013205.1 Candidatus Omnitrophota bacterium
AAAACCACAGATGAACACAGGGAAACACAGTCAAATGATAAATCTTTCATATTGCAATTTTGTCTTAGCAAAGTTTATAATTAACCCCACTCTTAAACCAGAAATTCTTTCTCTGTGTTTACCTGTGGTTGTCGAGTAGGCGCAATATGGTTGTTATACGTAGACATCCTTTGTATTCCCTTTTTCTTCTCCCTTTCGGTTTGAGAAGTGTCACATCATTCTGTCTTATATCTCAACTTCAGCGCCCCTCACTCAGGAACACCTCCTAACGCGAGGGCATATTCCGTCTATCCCCGGGGACTTATTCCTTTTCAGCTCCCAGAAACATTCTTTATGGAAATACATAGGCTCTCCCGAGTTCATAATTATTCCTTTTGACATCTTGACACGGTCTTAGACCCCGTCGGGTTCTTGTATCCTCGCCTTTCTTTTCGGTTACAAGACTTCTGCCTGTTTCCAGTAACCAGCGATCAGTTTTTCCCATGAGCTATGCAATCTGCTTTCGACCTTGTGTCCTTAGTAACCTTTAGTAACTTTTTTCCCGGGTTTAATATATTTTTCCCAGGTAAGATACACCTGTTTTGTTGCCCTTACGTCCCGCAGGCAGTATCTCGCGATATCCGTAGTTTTCTGAGCCTGGAATAAATCGCCCACCATTGCTCCGCTTATACCTTCTTGTTTCGGGCTCCTGATCCCAAACGCCTGACTTACCATATGCAGGCTGAAATGACGCCGCATTGCCCCGTAGCAAGTAAGCTGGTCATATAGATCAACATGCGTCTTAGAATCATATCTATAAGGCATGAGATCTCTAGTCGGCTTGACCTTTAGCGCGGCACTGCGGATCATAATATATGGGCAGTCAAAACCGCGCCCATTATAGGTAATAAACTGGCTGCAATCGCTGATTTTATCCCAGAAATTCTCCAGGATTTCTTTTTCGCTGCACACAATATATTCGCCGTTACCTTCGCGAAAGCTGCCTGTTGCTCCATCTCGGCTTTGAAAAAAAACCACCCCTTCATCACTGTGTACATCAACCATTGCGATAGCTACAATCTTGCCGGTTACAGGAGACAGTCCCAGCCCGTCCCGAACTTCCTGATTTTCCTCTTCAGTTTGCGCATTCTTAAGTAGAAGCTCCTGCGTATCAGTATCATAAGAATCAAAATCATCACCAACAGTTTCAATATCAAAAACAATTTTTGACATAGCCTATTTTCCTTCTTTGTTATATTTGCTTTTTCTTGTAACCTATGAGCTATCAGCCATCAGCTATTGACCATTATTGGCATACATTCTTTTAGTATAATTGAGCAAACCGCCTGCTTTGATGATCTCTTTTTGCCTGTAGGAAAGATTATAACCCATCTTTATTTTCTTATTTTTGGTTTTGATCTCAATGGTTATACTCTTGCCCTCATCAAGGCTTGCTGTTAAATCCGACATCTGTATCTGGTCTTCCGCGTCCAGAACATCATAGTCATTCGGATTTAAAAAAACAAGAGGAAGAATACCGAAATTCACCAGGTTTGCCGCATGAATACGTTCCAGAGATTTAGCCAGCACAGCCTTTACTCCCAGATACATGGGGCACAGCGCCGCGTGCTCACGGCTGGACCCCTGTCCGTAGCTATCTCCGGCAACTATAAAAACAGCCTGGTTTTTTTCTTTCAAAGCTTTAGCCCTATGGGCAAAACAAGGATCCACTCCTTCAAAAACAAACCCTGAATACTTTTCAATATTGGAACGGAACTTAAGCCTTGGGCCTGCGGGCATGATATGGTCAGTAGTTATTTTATCTCCTACCTTGATTACAATTTGTCCTTTAAGCTCCTGGGCAAGGGGAGAATTCTGCGGCAGCTGCCCGATGTTAGGGCCGCGGAAAATCTCTTCTTTTTCGCGCAGCTTTTCGGTTGGAATAATCATACTGTCATCGACATCAAATTTTTCCGGCGATGTAATTTGAGGAAATTCATCGGCCTTTTTACTTAAGGGGTCGACAAAAACGCCATTAATAGCACACAATGCGGCGGTTTCCACAGACACAAGATAAATTCCCGCGGATGCTGTACCGCTTCTTCCTTCAAAATTCCTATTATTAGTACGCACAGATACGGCGTTTGTTTTCGGCGCCTGGCCGCAGCCGATGCAAAACCCGCAGGTACTTTCCATAATTCTGGCGCCGCACTCAATCATATTCGCCAGGATCCCGTTCTTCGCAATCATGGTAAACACCTGTCTTGAACCCGGAGCTATGCCTAACGATATATCCGGGTGCACTTTTTTACCCTTGAGGATTTTTCCCGCAATCATCATGTCCCTCAGGGAAGAATTTGTGCAGCTGCCGATTTCAACCTGATCGACTTTTCTGCCTGCTATTTCGCTCACAGGAACTACATTACCCGGTGAATGCGGCAAAGCTGCCATAGGCACCACCTGGGATAAATTTATCTGTTTGAGGCCATCGTATTGCGCGCCCTCATCCGCCTTTAATTCCTGATAGTCAGCTATCCGGTTCTGCGCAAATAAAAATTCTTTGGTGATTTCATCTGAAGGGAAAATACTGGTAGTTACGCCGGTTTCCGCACCCATATTTGTTATTGTCGCACGCTCCGGAACACTTAAGTGTTTGAGCCCTTCCCCGCAATATTCCAGCACCTTATTTACATTACCCTTTGTCGAGAGAATCCTCAGTACATGCAGTATAACATCCTTAGCCGAGACCCATTTGCGCAGCTTTCCGGTCAACTCTATTTTAATAACCCGCGGGGCTGTAAGATAAAACAATCCCCCTGCCATGGCCACAGCCACATCAAGTCCTCCTGCTCCGATAGCAATCATGCCGATACCGCCGCCTGTAGGAGTATGTGAATCACTGCCAAGCAGGGTCTTGCCAGGTTTGCCAAACCTCTCCAGGTGTACCTGATGACATATACCGTTGCCCGGACGGGAAAACTTTACTCCGTATTTTGCCGCAACACTCTGTAAATATTTGTGGTCATCCGCGTTTTCAAATCCCAACTGCTGAGTATTATGATCCACATAACTGACAGATAGTTCAGTCTTGACTTTTTTAATTCCCATCAATTCAAACTGCAGATAAGCCATCGTTCCCGTTGCATCCTGAGTTAAGGTCTGATCGATTTTTATACCGATTTCCTCTCCGGCAAGCAGCTTCCCTTCTACAAGATGCTTTCTTAAAATCTTATAAGTTAAATTATCCGCCATACCCTTTCCCCTTCAACTCATGTGTTTATCCCAATTATAATTTATTACTTCCGTAGTTCCCTGATTATTTACAATAAACAGGGAAAATAATGCAAACGTAATTAACGCGATTTTCAGAATGAATCTCATGCAAGATTAGCCGCTGCTTCTTTTATGAATTTCGCGGAATTTAACAATTTTTCCTTTTCTTCAACCTTCAAATCAAGCTCAATGATCTCTTCAACTCCCCTGCTACCCAGTCTAGCCGGGACTCCAATACAAGTATCTTCTATGCCATATTCACCATTACAATACACGCAAGCAGGAACAACTATATTTTCGCTTCCAATAATTGCTTTTACCATTTTGAACGCTGCTGCAGACGGCGCGTAATACGCGCTGCCCTGCCCTAAGCAGGCCACGATCTGGGCCCCTCGCTGAGCAGTTGCCAGCGATAAATCACGGCAGCGTTCAGCTGATACGATCTGGGTCAACGGCTTACCGGAGACCTTAGAAAATCCGGCAAGAGGTATCATATCTTTAGAATGCGCGCCTATAACCAGTGCCTCTACACTTGTAACCGGTACATCTAAATGCTCAGCTATAAGATTAGCAAACCTTGCCGAATCAAGCACTCCCCCCATACCAATTACTTTTTGCGGAGAAAATTTACTTAAGTGAAGAGCAAGGTTAGTGAGAATATCTAAAGGGTTGGTAACCATGACAATGATTGAATCGGGAGCATTTTCCGCTATTGAATAGATAACTTTTTTTATTATCGCTGCGTTTTTTTTTAACAGATCCTCTCTAGTCATTCCCGGCACACGGGCGAGACCTGCTGTTACAACAACCACGGTTGAATCCCGAATTTCATTATAATCGCTGGTGCCTGATATCCTGTGGTTTTTACTTGTGATAGAACGCGCATCAGACAGGTCAAACCCTTTACCTTTGGCAAGGCCTTCTGCTATATCAAGCAAAACCACATCCGCAAGGCCTGCTTCAGAGATACGCTGAGCAAGTGTTCCTCCGACATTCCCTGCGCCGATGATACTAACCTTCATTGATCTCTCCTTATCGCAAGCATGCTGTTTTTATTGTCTGGCGGGTTATGGTCTTTGAGGGTGTCCTGTTCTGATTATTCTTTGCTTAAATCAGCTTGACCCATTTACTTATTCTGTCTAATCCCTTTTCAATTTGTTCGGTGCTTGTAGCGAAACTCAGCCGTATATAATGATCATCCCCAAAACCAATTCCGGGGATTACGGCAACCTGCGCTTCATCAAGAAGACGCTGCGCAAATTCCAGAGAATTAAGTCCTGTTTTTGAAATATTGCAGAACACATAAAATGCTCCCTCTGGTTTAATGACACTTAATCCCTTAATTGCGTTAATGCGATCGACAATATAGTTGCGGCGTTTTACAAATTCCTTCTTCATTTTATCAATACATTCATCTGAGGATGTCAGGGCAGTTACTGCTGCGGCCTGCGCGATCGAATTCGGACACGACGTGGAATGATCCTGTAAATTGGATATTTTTAAAACCGCGTCCTTTGGCCCGGCCAGATAACCTATTCTCCAGCCTGTCATTGAATAAGCCTTAGAAAGCCCGTTAACCGTGAATGTCAGCGAAAGCATTTTTTCGTTAAGCGATGCAATGGATACATGCTCTGCTTTATCATATACCAGTTTTTCATAGATCTCGTCACTTATTACGCAAATCCCGTAATTGGCAGCAATATCCGCGATTTGCTTTAACTCTTCTTTAGTGTATACGCATCCGGTAGGGTTTGCGGGAGAATTGATTATTAAAGCCCTTGTTTTTTTCTTTATAGCTTTTTCAAACTGTTTCGCAGTTATCTTGAACTTATTCTTTTCCTCACCCAGAATAAAAACCGCTTTACCCTGGGCAACCTTTACCATCTCGGGATAGGACACCCAGTAAGGCACAGGAATAATAACCTCATCGCCTTTATCGCATATAGTCTGCAAGATACTGTAAAGAGAGTGTTTTGCTCCGTTAGAAACGACTATCTGGCTGGGGTCATATTGCAGATTATTGTCCCTTTTAAGCTTTTCCACGATCGCCTGCTTTAACTGCGGCATTCCCGCGGATGGAGTATACTTGGTAAAGCCCTCATTTATTGCTTTTATAGCACTTTTCTTTATATGCACAGGGGTATCAAAATCAGGCTCACCCGCGCCAAAACTAACTACATCAACTCCGCTTTTTTTTAATTGCTTTGCTTTACTGGTAATCGCCAATGTAGGCGATGATGTCAGGCTTTGTACGCGGCAAGCAATTTTCATTTTTTATTCCGGCTTATCCTTCTTTAAAAATTTTCTTAAACCTCCCAGAAATCCTTTTTTTCCTTCTTCTTTTGGCTCTTTTGCGGCTTTGGCCTCTTTAGATGTTTTAGATTCTGGGGAATCCTTTTCTTTTTCCTTTTTGGTTTCTTTCTTTTCTTTTACTTCTTTTTTCTCATCTTGTGCTGCTGCGGCCTTCTTAACTTTTTTCGGCTTTTTAGCTTTTGGTTCTTCCTTCTTGAGTTCAGTCAATTCAAGTATGACTAAAGAGGCATTATCGCCGCGCCTGTTGCCCAAATGAACAACGCGGGTATATCCGCCCGCGCGCGCGCTAAACCGAGGAGCAACTTCCGAAAACAACAATTTAACCAAGCTTTTATCAGCTAAAACCTCAAAGGCCTGCCGCCTGGCAGCAAGGGTATCCTTCTTACCGATTGTAATAAGTTTTTCAAACAATCGACGAGATTCCTTGGCCAAAGTTAAAGTTGTCTTAATTCTTTCCTCTACAAGTAAACTTTTAACCTGATTACGTAGTACTGCCTTTCTATGTGCGCTTTGCCTGCTTAAACGTTTACTGTTTTTTCTGTGCCGCATATTATTATCCTTATTTTTTTAAAAGATCGTCAACCTTCATTCCAAACGATAACCCCATAGACAACAAAATGCTGTTTATCTCCGCAAGTGATTTTTTGCCAAAGTTGCGGTATTTAAGCATTTCCAGTTCCGTGCGGCGCACAACCTCGCCTACGGTTTTAAGGCGTGCCTCTTTAAGACAGTTCGCGCTTCTTACTGACAAGTCAAGCTCGCTAACATTCATTTTTAACTTTCCCATAAGCTCCTGATCTACTTCTGACTTTTCCTCTTCGATGACCTCTTCTTCAATATGTCCGAATTTCATAAAGATATCCAAATGTCTCTGCGCGATATTTGCCGCATGCAGCAATGCGTCTTTCGGAGAAATACTCCCATTGGTCCAGATCTCAAGTATAAGACGGTCATAGTCAGTGATCTGTCCAACCCTGGCATTTACAACATTGAAATTTACTTTTGTTACAGGCGTAAAGATCGAATCGATATTGATCACTCCTATTGATTTACTTTCGGCATTGCCCAGCCGCTCTGCAGGCACATAGCCTCTCCCCTTACCTACAGTAAACTCCATGTTCAATTTGCTGTTTTTGCTCAAGGTCGCGATATGCGCCTCAGGATTGACAACCTCCATCGTTTCATCAACGATCAGATCCGCCGCTGTAACCTCACCCTCTTTACCTGCCTTAAGGTAAATAGTTTTCTGCGCGCTGCCATGCACTTTTAAAACAATCTTCTTTAAGTTAAGAATTATCTGAGCCACATCTTCCATAACCCCTTCGATTGTAGAAAACTCATGCAAAGCGCCTTCAATCTTAACCGACGTGATCGCCGCCCCTTCAATAGAAGAAAGCAATACCCTCCTTAATGTGTTCCCGATAGTTATACCATATCCGCGTTCAAAAGGTTCCGCGTCAAATTTACCGTAAGTATCACTCAGCGTGCTTTCATCGCAAACTATACTCTTTGGCATCTGAAAATCTTTCCACCTGGCTCCCATATAAAATACCTCCTCAAAAATCAATTATTTAGAATACAACTCAACGATTAACTGTTCCTGCACCGCGAATGGAATTTCTTCACGTGTTGGCAGCTTAACTATTTCAGCCTTAAGCTCAGCGCTATCCACATTCAACCAGGAAGGAATGATTCTTTCTTTAGTAATTTCCAGATTTTCTTTGATCTGCTTTGTAAGCTTTTCTTTGGCCTTTATCTTAACTTTTTCCCCTGAAACAACCAAATAGGAAGGGATATCTACCTTTTTATCGTTTATAGTAACATGCCCATAACGAACAATTTGCCGCGCCTGGCAAAGCGATACCGCAAAACCAGCGCGTAAGATAACGTTATCCAGCCTTCTTTCTAAAAGCTGCAGCAGCAATTCACCCGTGACACCTTCCAATCTGTCTGCCTCATAAAAGTAACGTCTGAACTGCCGCTCTAATACCCCATAGATCCTTTTTACTTTCTGCTTTTCTCGCAGCTGCAACCCATAATCTGAAATCTTACGCCTGCGGCCTTTGCCATGCTGCCCGGAAGGATAGCTGCGCCTGGCGAAAGCACATTTATCCGTGCCGCAACGCAGGCCCTTTAAAAATAACTTTGTTCCCTCCCGGCGACAAATTCGACAGGATGCTCCAGTGTAACGTGCCATTATACCTCCAAATTTTTCTCTTTTATAATCTTCTTGTTTGCAACTTGTAACTTAGTATTAAACTCTTCTTCTTTTAGGCGGACGGCATCCATTATGCGGTACCGGAGTAACGTCCTTAATCAAAGTAATCTGCAGCCCGGCAGCCTGCAAAGCCCTTATTGCCGACTCACGGCCTGAGCCAGGCCCTTTGACAAATACTACGATTTCCTTCATCCCTGCCTCGCGGGATCTTTTTGCCGCGTTCGAGGCAGCGACCTGAGCTGCGAACGGAGTAGATTTACGCGAACCTTTAAAACCGCTTGTACCCGCGCTTGCCCAGGAAATCACATTACCATTATTATCGGTAATAGTAATAATAGTGTTATTAAATGTTGCCTGGATATGAGCGATTCCCTCACTGACATGCCTGGTTATCTTTTTGCGTGTTTTGGTTTTTTTCTGTTTCGCCACTTTTATCTCCTTCAATGAGCCTCGCCGTTTTTAGGCCGGCGTTTTGATCCCGCGTTTATTGGGGGACCTGTTTCCGTATTTATCTTTTATTTTCTTTTTCCTGTAGAGCGCTTAATCGGGCCTTTGCGGGTTCTTGAGTTTGTTTTAGTACGCTGTCCGCGAACCGGCAGTCCCCGCTTATGACGCAAACCGCGATAAGCCCCAATATCCATAAGCCTCTTAATGTTCTGAGAAACCTCACGGCGCAGGTCCCCTTCCACACGGTAATCCTTTTGAATTACCGCGGTTATTCTTGAAACCTCATCCTCTGTTAAATTTTTAGCCCGCGTGTTGGGATCAATACCCGCGACGCTTAATATTCTATTAGAAACAACTCTTCCTATACCATGAATATATGTTAAAGAGATCTCTATTCTTTTTTCTTTTGGTAAATCAACTCCAAGAATTCTCGGCACAGTATCCTCCTATCCCTGCTTCTGTTTATGTTTGGGATTTTTACAAATCACCCTTACTACATTTTTTCTTTTGATTATTCTGCAGTTTTCGCACATAATGCGCACACTTGAACGAACTTTCATTTTATTTACCTCTATAGATAATTCTTCCTCTCGTCAGATCATACGGCGAGAGCTCTACGGTTACCGAGTCACCCGGCAAAATACGGATAAAGTGCATGCGCATTTTTCCGGACACATGAGCAAGTACCTTATGTCCATTCTCCAACTCAACCTTGAACATCGCGTTTGGCAATGTCTCAAGAATCTTGCCTTCGACTTGTATACCTGCTTCCTTTGCCATAATACCTTTTTTTATTTAACCCTTGTAAAAATTTCTGCCTGCTCATTGGTTACACACACAGTGTGTTCAAAATGCGCTGATAGTTTTTTATCCCTTGTTATAGTTGTCCAGCCATCATCAAGAACAACAACCTTTGATGTCCCTGCATTAACCATCGGTTCTATCGCTAGCACCATTCCCGCCTCAAGCTTAAGGCCCTGGCCCGGCTCACCAAAATTAGGAATCTGCGGTTCTTCGTGCAGGCTTGTTCCAATCCCGTGCCCGACAAAATCCCGCACAACGGAAAATCCTGCTTTTTCCGCGTGCGACTGCACGGCATGGGAAACATCGCTCAGATAATTTCCTTTTTTTGCCATATTAATCGCTTTATAAAGAGCTTCCCGGGTCACATCGATCAGTTTTTCTGCTTGTTTACTTATCCTGCCCACAGGATAAGTAATTGCCGCGTCACCGAAAAAACCGTCAAGTTCTACTCCGATATCGACACTGATAATATCTCCGCCTCTTAAAATCCTTCCGCCGGGTATTCCGTGCACTACCTCTTCATTAATAGATGCGCAGATGCTTGCCGGATACCCCCGATACCCTTTGAAGGCCGGGACCGCTCCGCTTTTGCGGATAAACTTCTCGGCCTCAGTATCAAGTTCCTTTGTTGTGATTCCGGGCCTTATTTTCGCTTTTAAAAGTTTTAATGTTTTTGCTACTATTATACTGGCTTTTTTAATTTTTGCTAATTCACTTTTTGTTTTTTTTAAACTCATTTTAAGCCGGATTTTTCAAATGTATTTTTCAGTACTTCGAATAACTCATCTACATCTAAATCGCCAGAAACCTTATTCAGAATTTTCTTCTGCCCGTAATAATCTATCAGATCACTAGTCTGCTTATTGTAAACCTTTATTCTGTTTTTTATTGTTTCTTCTTTATCGTCATCGCGTTGATAAAGTTCTCCCTCACATGCGTCACAAATACCATCCTTTTTAGGCGGAATATTGGTAATGTGAAAAATTTTACCGCAATCGCGGCAAATTCTTCTGCCGGTAAGGCGTTTTAAAATCGTTTCTTCATTTGTGTCAAAATAAACTACCATATCCAAAGGCAGATTCAGATCGTTTAACGCTGCCTCGAGAATCTGGGCCTGATTCTTAGTCCGGGGAAACCCATCCAGTATAAAACCGTCACTCACATCCTGCTTCTTAAGCTTTTCGGTAATCATTCTGGTTACAATCTCATCCGGCACAAGTTCTCCCTTATCCATATAGGATTTTGCCTGTACGCCAACAGGTGAATTGTTTTTTACTGCCTCACGCAGCAAGTCGCCTGTGGACATATGCATCAGGCTATAAGTATTACAAAGAACGCCGGCTTGTGTGCCTTTACCTGCTCCGGGAGGCCCTAATAGAACTAATCGCATTTTTTATCCTTTTTATCTGCGTCCGCGCAAATGCCCCTTTTTCATAAAACCTTCATAATGACGCATAAGCAAATGCGATTCTATCTGGCGCATTGTATCAAGCATAACACCGACAATAATTAACAATCCCGTACCGCCAAAAAAGCTGGCCACAATATAAGGAACCTTTAGCCAGGACATAATTAAATCCGGAAACACCGCGATAGCTGCTAATGCCATCGCTCCCGGTAAAGTAATATGAGTTAGAACAAAATCCAAGTATTCCGCGGTAGGTTTCCCTGCTCTGATACCCGGGATAAATCCGCCGTATTTTTTCATGTTTTGCGCGACATCTTGTGTGTTAAAGGTAACTGCCGTATAAAAATAAGCAAAAAAGATTATCAGCAGTGTATACACAATAGTATACAAAAGCTGTCCGCGCATAAGACTCTCGGCAAAATTCTGTAATTGAGGTATAAACTGGCCTATTGTTGCCGGAAATAATATAATAGACTGCGCGAAAATTATCGGGATAACTCCGGCCTGGTTTACACGCAAAGGTATATATGTGCTGTGCCCGCCGTAAACTTTCCTGCCGACAATTCTTTTCGCGTATTCAACCGGTATTCTGCGCTGCCCTTCAGTCATCAAAATTACAAAAATAACTACCGCAATAAGCAGCACAAGCATTATAACCGGTGTATACGGCTCGATCTGCCTCTTTTCAGGACTGAACGGTGAAATCAACTGTACGACAAACCGCAACGCGGAAGGCAGACGCGAGATGATACCTACTGTTATCAATATCGACATTCCGTTTCCTATACCGCGTTCAGTGATCTGTTCTCCCAGCCACATAATAAACGCGGTGCCGGATGTAAGCGTAATGATTGTAAGCAGCCTAAAACCCCATCCTCCGTGCTCAACTATCGGCAGCCCCATAAAATGTGACGGATCTTCTAAATATACACTTATGATAAAAGACTGAAATAATGCCAGCCCTACTGTTCCGTAACGCGTATATTGTGTTATTTTTTTTCTACCGTAATCACCGCCTTCTTTAGCTAATTTTTCAAAATGCGGGATAACAACTGTCAAAAGCTGCATAATAATAGAACTTGATATATACGGCATAATGCCTAAAGCAAACACGGTCATCTGCGATAACGCGCGGCCGGTAAATAAATCCATCATATCAAAGAGCGTTCCGCCCTGCTTAGCTGACACATTGGCAAAAAATTGAGCCAGCGCATCGCCATTGATTCCCGGAATTGGGATAAAACATCCCAAACGGTAAATCGCGATCAACCCCAAGGTAAACAAAATTCTTTGTCTCAAATCGGGGATTTTAAAAGAATTTATTAGTGCTTTAAGAGTTCTAAGCATTGCTATCCTGTTTTGCAGCCAGGCTCAGGATTTCTGCCTTGCCGCCTAAGGCCTCTATGGCTTTAATTGCTGTCTTAGAAAATTTATGCGCCTTAACTGTTATTGACTTTTCCAGCTTACCATGTGCCAGAATTTTAACCGGTACATGCAGCTTATGAATAAGGCCCAGTGCCTTTAATTCTTTGGGTGTGACTGTTGCCTTATCTGCGCATTTATTCAGGGACTGCAAATTTACAAGCTGGTATTCCTTTTTAAATTTGCTGATGAATCCGCGTTTCGGCACTCTTCTGATCAAAGGCATCTGTCCGCCTTCAAAACCGGGGCGCTTTCCTTTACCGGTTCTTGATAACTGCCCCTTATGGCCGCGGCCAGAGGTTTTTCCATGTCCTGAACCAGAACCGCGCCCGACAATTTTTTTATTCTTTCTGGCTCCTTTTGGAGATTTTAACTCATTCAGCTTTAACATCTTCGTTATTTTCCTCTTTTACTTCGCTTTTTGTTGCATCCTGCTCTTGTTCGCTTTGCATCCCCTGAGCTATTTCTGCTTTTAAATCTATATGCTTTTTTAAATCTTTAAGCCCCTGCATGGTAGCTTTCGCTATATTGATAACGTTTGCAGAGCGCAGTGATTTAGTCAGAATATCCTTAATGCCCGCAAGTTCGCAGATCGCCCTTACAGAGCTTCCGGCAATAACCCCGGTTCCTTCCGACGCGGGCTTAAGCATTACACGTGCTGCTGAGAATTTACCCAGAATTTCATGCGGGATTGTAGTACCCTTAAGCGGTACGTCAATCAGGTTTCTGCGTGCTGTTGTTACGCCTTTGCGAATAGCTTCAGCAACTTCATTTGCCCGTCCCAAACCGCACCCAACGCGGCTTTTCCCGTCACCTGCGATAACCAGAGCGGTAAAAGCCATCTTTTTACCGCCTTTATGCGCCTTAGAGACACGGTTTATCGCAATAACTTTCTCTACTATTTCTACAGTATCGTTTACGTTCAATCGTTCTTCCAATTTCTCACCCTAATCCTTATTTTAAAACTTTAAACCGCCTTTGCGCGCTGCTTCAGCAACAGCTTTAATTCTGCCATGATAAAGATAGCCGCCGCGGTCAAAAACAACCGTTTCTATACCCTTGTCTTTTGCCCCTTTAGCTATAAGCTCACCCAGCAATGCCGCGGCATTCATATTGTTCGCCTTGGCCTTTTCCTTCAACTCTTTTTGCTGCGTTGAACATGTCAGCATGGTCACATTGTTTTCATCATCAATAAGCTGCGCGTACATATTTTTCAGGCTTCTGTAAACACTCAAACGCGGCCTCTCTTTTGTCCCTGTTATTTTTTTGCGAATCCTTTTATGTCTTTTAACTCTTGCTACTTTCATTATATTTACACCTTTAGGTTTTTAACTTTTTACTTATTTTGCCATTGCCTTACCGGCTTTTCTTCTTACCTGCTCGCCAACATAGCGAATACCCTTGCCTTTATACGGCTCAGGCGGCAGAAACGCCCTGATATTTGCGGCAGACTGGCCAACTTTTTGTTTATCAATGCCTTTAATAATAATCTGTGTGGGTTTCGGTATTTCCAGTGTTAAACCTTCTGGCACAATATATTCAACCGGATGAGAAAAACCAAGCTGCAGCATTAATTTATTCCCGGAGAGCTGCGCGCGGTACCCAACTCCGATCATTTCCAGTTCCTTGCTAAACCCGGCGCTTACACCTTGGATCATGTTCGCGATCGTCGCTCTGGTTAATCCATGCAAGGACCGCTCATGCTTAGTATTTCCTACTCTCGTTACCTTTACCTTAGCATCCTCTAAGTGAACTTGAATTCGCGCGTATATCGGAAACTGCAGCTTTCCTTTCGGGCCTTCGATTTCCACGCTGTCTTTGGTCAGGTTCACCTTTACGTTTTGAGGAACTGCTACCGGCCTTTCACCTATTCTTGACATTTTTTACACCTGCTCGTTATTAATATAAACTTTTAAGTTAACAATTAAAAACCAATCAATATGAAGCTCACCCGGGCTAAAGCCCGGGGTTTCTGTGCGTAATCCCGCAGATTTGCTTTCATCTCCGGCTTGCCTGTCCCGCTGCATTTAAAGCGGAAAAAGCCGGGGTTTTCAAAGCATGCGGGATAAAATTACCATATATAACATAGTAGCTCGCCGCCGATTTTCATGCGACGGGCATCACTATCATCCAGTATCCCGCGAGATGTAGAAAGCACGGCAAAACCAGTGCCTCCGAATACATACGGGATATTTTCTTTATCAACATAAACTCGGCGTCCCGGCTTTGATATCCGCTTTATCCCGGTGATCACGCCCTGCTTGTTCTTGGCATATCTTAAGTAAGTGCGCATAACGCCTTGCTTGCCGTCTTCAATGCGGCGATAATCCACGAGATATCCATGCCTTTTAATTATCCTTAATATCTCTTCCTTTATCTTTGATGCCGGAAAATCAGCTTTTTCTTTTTTCGCCCCCTGAGCGTTACGAATCACCGTCAACATATCAGCAATAGGGTCAGTAATACTCATATATTTCTCCTATAAATTATATTCTTATTTTACATTTAAATTTTACCCGCCGAAACCTTACGCTGAAGTTGCCCACGGCGAGGCCTCGCCATTGCCCCCTTACTGGGGCCACTTGGCGGGCTACCAGCTAGCTTTATTAACTCCCGGGATTAAGCCCCTTGAGGCCAATTCCCTGAAACAAATCCGGCAAAGCTCAAAACGTCTCATAAAACCACGTGAGCGTCCGCACACTTTACAGCGTACATATTTGCGGGTTCTGAATTTCGGCGGCCTGTTAGCCCTGACTATCTGACTTGTTTTTGCCATAACGCGTTAACTCCGAAAAGGCATGCCTAAAAGACGAAGCATCTCTTTTGATTGTTCTTTATTTTTTGCCCTAATCACAATAACTATATCCATACCCTGTACATGCTTTACTTTATCAATATTTATTTCCGGAAAAATCGCCTGCTCCGTGACACCTAAAGTATAATTGCCCTGCTTATCAAACGCGTTCGGGGAAACGCCGCGAAAGTCCCGGATACGCGGCAAGGTAATATTAATCAGCCGATCAATAAAATCATACATCTTTGTTTTACGCAATGTAACTTTACATCCAACTGGTACCCCTTTTCTGAGTTTAAAATTCGCGACTGCCTTTTTTGCGCGGGTTATTACCGGTTTTTGTCCGCTTATCGTCGCCAAATCCGCCATTGCTGATTCCAGGATCTTTATATCCTCCTGCGCTTTTCCAACGCCCATATTAATAACAATCTTCTCTATTCGAGGAGCTTCCATTTTACTCCTCAGTTTAAACTTCTCTGTTAACTGAGTGAGCACCTCATTCTTATATTTTTCCTGCATTCTTGTTGCCATGTTTACACCATCTCTTGACATTTTTTACAAATTCTAGTTTTAGACCCATCATTTAACAACTTTACCCCTAAACGCGAAGGCTTTGAACACCTTGGGCAATAAAGCATAAGATTTGAAATATGCAGCGGACTTTCCTTTTGAAGAATCCCGCCCGGCTGATCCTGCCGAGTTTGACGCGCGTGTTTTTTTACAAAATTCACTCCCTGCACAAGAACCCTATTGGCCGCTTTTGAAAAACGCAAAACCTTGCCGGTTTTACCTTTTTCTTTTCCACTTATTACGTAAACTGTATCACCTTTTTTTATTCTCATTGTTTGTTTTTCTGGTTTCTGGTTACTGGTTACTTTTCATATAACTTCAGGAGCTAAAGATACTATTTTGGTAAAATTCTTCTCTCTAAGCTCCCTGGCCACAGGCCCGAAGATTCGCGTACCGCGCGGATTGTTTTGGTTATCAATAATCACGACCGCGTTATGATCAAAACGCAGATAGCTGCCGTCTTTGCGTCTTATCGGCGTTTTTGTTCTAACAACTACCGCCTTAACAACCTCGCCTTTTTTCACAGCAGATGTGGGTATAGACTCTCTAACGTTACAGGTAATAATATCGCCGATAATCGCGCAATTTTTACCTGATTTCGCGATTACTCCGATACAGCGTACTTTTTTCGCGCCACTGTTATCAGCAACATCTAAAATCGTTAACATTTGTATCATTATTCAACTACTCCTTATGAACTTCAACGATCTCAAGAAGCCTCCAGCGTTTATCTTTTGACAACGGCCGGGTCTCCCTGATCTTTACTTTATCACCTTTATTGGACTGATTTTTCTCGTCATGAAACTTAACATTAACAAATTTCTTAATTCTTTTTTTATATATCGGATGCTGCGTAAAGCGTTCAATGCGCGCAACCCGGGTCTTGTCCATTTTATCACCTACAACAAGCCCTATTCTCTGTTTTCGCGCTCCTATTGCCTTGCTCATGGCTTAATTCCTCTCGCTTTTTAATTATTTACTTTGTTCTTTAACTTGAAGTTGCCTTAAAAATGTTTTGACGCGCGCGTTATCCCGGCGCCCAAGCTTGATCTTTTGCGGTTTATCCAGCTTCGTTGTTTTTGACTGGAA
>JAKLQT010000126.1 GCA_022013205.1 Candidatus Omnitrophota bacterium
TCGCTTAATGGGAGCAAAATGTTTTTTTCTGAAGGAATAATTGGATTTGAAGATCATAAAGAGTATAGAATTGTAAACGAAAAGTCCAAGAACCCGTTCTTTTGGCTGCAATCACAAAAGGACTCGGAAATAAATTTTATTATAATTGATCCTCTGGAATTTAAGCCTGATTATAATCCTGTATTGTCAGAGCTGGATAAATTGGCATTGCAGATTAGCAATATCGACGAATGTTTGTGCTATGTTATTATTTGTGTGCCGCAGGACTCAGACCAGATAAGCGCTAATTTACTGGCACCGTTAATGGTTAATAAACAGAAAAATATATGCAGGCAGGTAGTTTTGCAAGAACAGAATTATTCAATACAGCACCTGGTTTTGGATGAAATGCTTAAAAAAATAGAGGATAAAAATGTTAGTTCTTTCGCGCAAGCCAAATGAAAGTATAATTATCGGGGATAATGTTGAAATAAAGGTTGTAGAAGTGCGCGGCGAGCAAGTTAAACTGGGGATAACTGCTCCGCGTGATATCCCTGTTCATAGAAAAGAAATATATGAGTCTATTCATAAACAAAATTTAGATGCAGTGCAAAAAAAACATACTAATTTAGACAAACTATCAAATATATTTAAGAAGAAAAAAGATTCCGGCTGATAAAATATCATCCCAAAAGCCTCCTTTAAATGCCTGAATTTCTCAGGCGTTCTACGAGTATTTGAAATGATTCCAAAGTAACCCTGCCCTTAATTAGGGCGCGCTGAAAAAGTCAAAAATATTGTTTGTTACGGCGATGGGATAATATAAAAGCTGCGTTATTTTGTTTATTAAGTACAGGGTTTTTAACCACTGCTCTGTAAAAAGCTTGCACTTGTGCAAATTAGATAATCACCATGCGCTCTTGATTGTAACTTTTTTTGAGATTCAGGAAGAAGGAAAAGGCGGATTTAATTAAAATAGATTTGAGCGATTTTTAGCTTAATGATTTTTTCCTGCGTTTTATTGTAAAGAGAACAAGCGCGGATAATGTCTTCATCCCGTGCCTTTGAGGCAATTGAGTTTTCAAAACAAATTGGTTTCAGGTGATTATTCATATTAGATCTTTTGCATGAAGAATTATGGAAAATTCTATTTTTCTTTGTTCGATCGGATGAGTCAGGTTGGTTTTTCTTGCCCGGCATCTTTTTTTACCTCCTTGTAAATGTAAGATGACTCCATTCAATGTTAAAATAATATCATAAGCGCCTTTTTATGTCAAGTCTTTTATTTGTAGATGGTAAGGACTATTTAACTAAAAAGGCCTAAATACATTTGTGGATTATCTACAGGATAATTTTGGACTAAGCGCTGGAAATGCTGATGAAATAATTTTTCCTGAAACAGAACAAGAGGCGGTTGCCTATTTCAAGGAGACAGCTGAAAAAACACCGGTTACCATGTCCAAACCAGGAACGGGTATAGTTAGGAGGGAGAATTTCCTTTTGAGGTGATATACTCTCAACTGGCAGCCTAAAAAAGATACTGGATATGTAAAGGAATAACGGGGCACTGCGGTTATAGAACCGGGTGTGAGCATTGAACAATTATGCAATTGTGCGGACAAATGCGGGCGTACCTATTTGCCTGATCCCACAGAAAAAAGTGCTTTTCTGGGCAAAACCATGGCTGCCAATGCTTCAAGGGGTAAATATGGCTCAACACGAAAACATATTCTGGAATTATACGTGATCCTTCCTGCCGGGCAATTGGTCGATATTTTAAGAGATATTTTAAAAACAGCTTTAGTAATAGAAATTTTTTTAGTATAATAACGTTATGAAGTATGTGCTGGAATTGAGTGATTTATGCGTTATCTATAAGAGTAATAATTATTTAAAAAAGGCGATTGATCAGCTTTCTCTTAATATTGCCCAGGGAGAGGTGTTTGGGTTCCTTGGCCCTAATGGTGCTGGTAAAACTACGACAATAAAATCGATCTTTAATTTCCTTCCCGCTACATCGGGGCAAATAAAAATTTTCGGTAAACCTTCCTGTAATCAGTCGTTACACGCCCGTATGGGCTATATGCCGGAAATTGCCAATTACTACTGGTATTTAACTCCTCGGGAACTGCTTAGAATGTATGCTGGATTTTTCGGCATGAAAAAAGATGTCACTGATAAAAAAATCGATAGCTTGCTTAGCCTTGTGGATATACAGGCGGAAGCAAATGTATTGTTGAAAAATTTTTCTAAAGGAATGATGCAAAAGGTAAGCCTCGCTCAATCTTTAATAAATGATCCGGATTTTTTGGTCTTGGATGAGCCGACAAGCGGACTTGATCCCCTGGCCAGGAGCAAGGTTCGTGATATCATTAAGGGATTGAAGGCAAAAGGTAAAACTATCTTTTTCTCATCTCATGAGCTTTCAGAAGTGGAGCTTGTCTGCGACAGGATTGGAATTTTAAATAAAGGAAATCTGGTTAAAACGGATAAAATAGCCGAGATTCTTCAGCAGAAAGGCAATAATATGAGTTTAGAAAGATATTTTTTAGATATCATAACAAAAGATAAAGCATGAAGAAAGTTATTCTGATAGCCATAAATCTGATGCGGGAAATATTCCGCAAGAAAGATATGTATGTTCTTATTACTATGCTGCTTATTTTGATGATCTATCTGGCTAATGCCGCTTTTTTCGGGATGAAGCACATCTACAGATATCTGAATGAGATAGGCTTAGGGCTTGTGTTTTTCTTTTCTATAATTATTGCTGTACCTAACGCGGCAAGACTCATGATAGAAGAGATAAGAGGCAAAACAATCTATCCTCTTCTGGCCAAGCCCATCAGGAGGATTCATGTGATCGCTGGGAAATTCATGGGTAGTTTATTCGTGAGTTGGAGCAGTTTTGCCCTGTTTTTTTTGGTATTTACGGTTATAAGCGTATTTAAACAGAGTCAAGGAGAATGGCTGCTTTACTCGCAGGTATTTATTGCGGGCATTTTTATGCTCGCGGTTTTAAACGCAATGACTATATGCTTTTCCGTCTTCTGCACATTTTCCACGACAGTTACTTTGTCGTATACTATCTTATTTTTGATGAGCTGGTTTGGGGCTAATATGCGGGAATCATTTTACCGGCTGCCTTTGCTGGGAGAAATAGCCTATTATATCCTGCCGCATTTCGAATTTTTTGATTTACGTCATCGGCTTATATATAATTGGAGCCCTTTACCGCTTTGGGTTATGTTGTCTATATGTGCGTATGCGGCGCTTTATACAACAGCCTTACTTTTTTTTGCTTTGCAGGGGTTTAAAAAACGATGGCTTTAGAAAAATATTCTTCTTTTGCTCTAATAAGCGTTATAGTGTTTCTTGTAATGCTGAGCGCAATATCTATCGATACTTTTTTTATGAAGAACAGGAATTTTTTTGAGGGGCAAAATGATATTTTCAATAAGATGTTCGGACAGCTGCGCGGCAGTATGGCAGCGATGTTATATATAAAAGCCGATAAGTATTTTCACGGAGGCACATCGCATTCAGATAAACATGCCGGACATTCCTGCCTGGAAGGTGAAACAGAAGAGCATGAGGGGGAGGAACATGGCGAGCTTGATTCGCTGTCAAAAAACTCCCCGGATATTTTTTCCAGGATAAATAAGGCAATTTCTTACCGGCCCGTATTCCATCTTAATAATATCGAAAGTGCCGAGATTATGCCTTGGTTTGAACTAGCAGTGTTAGCGGATCCATACTATATTAAGGCATACACTGTAGGGGGTTACTGGCTGGGCATGCGTTTGGGTAAACGCGATAAAGCACTGCAATTTTTGAAGAGAGGATTAAAA
>JAKLQT010000127.1 GCA_022013205.1 Candidatus Omnitrophota bacterium
GGTGTTATCCTTAACTTGAGGGTAGATTACCCACGCGTTACTCACCCTTTTGCCGCTATCCCGAAGGATCGCACGACTTGCATGCCTAATCCACGCCGCCAGCGTTCGTTCTGAGCCAGGATCAAACTCTCCAATAGAAAAGTTTGCTCATTGGCTTTGACTCGAGCTTGGCTATATTTTTTTAATTTGACAAAGAACAAACATAAAAAAAAACAGGACACCATAAGATGCCGCTGCTAAAAATTACTGCTTTTTTGATTTTCGGAAGACGTTGTTTACTGCTTAATCATTCCTTGTAATCTTTAGTAGATCTTTGTACACTTTTGTACATTAACTTTATTTTTTGTCAATGTGCTACATTTGTTACTTGTAACGTAGATGAAAATATACCATTTACTGATAACACTGTCAAGTTTTTTTTTATTTTTTTTTAAAGCAGTTGTTTTACGCTGAATCCGATAGTCGCCTCAGCCACGATTTTCTCTTCAACTTTAGCCTTTGCAGCCATTATTCCACCGGTATTAAGCATCTTCATAGCCTCTATTTCTATTACCAGTTGGTCCCCGGGAACAACTGGAGCTTTCCACTTGATCTCGGCTTTGCCGAAATAATAACGCACCTTGTTCTTTTCAACACGTTTCGTTTTTGCGTATAAAACAATCGCTGCCTGTGCCATTGCTTCTAATATCAGCACCCCCGGCATAACCGGCATAGTTGGAAAATGGCCTTCAAAAAAATGCTCGTTTGTCGTTACGTTTTTTAACGCGATTATTTTTTTGCCTTCCTGTATTTCAAGTACTTTATCTATAAGCAAAAAAGGATATTCCTGCGGCAGGATTTCCTGCAGTTCTGTTATTGTAAGCATTAGCTTCTCCTCTTTTTTGAACTTTGTTTTTAACTATCAAAATCTATCTTTTCGATCAGCTCTTTTTGCGAGCATGATCCTACACCAATCTTACCGACCACGACACCCGCGGCATAATTAGAAATATGAGCAGCTTCATTAAAACTTGCCCCGCTCGCCAAGGCGAGCGTAAAAGCACCGATCACTGTATCTCCTGCTCCGGATACATCAAAAACCTCCTGCGCGCGGGTCGGGATATACTCAGGTCTCTTCCCTTGGACAAACAATGCCATGCCTGCCTCGCCGCGTGTAATGAGTACGGCGTTAAGGTTTAATTCTCTCAGCAGTTTTTCCCCTGCAGCATCAAGAGACTTTAAATCTATAATTTTTATCCCCGCGGCCTTTTCTGCCTCAAATTGATTGGGGGTAATGCATGTCACTCCTTTATAATATAAAAAATGTTCTTCCTTGGGATCAACCGTTATTATAAGTTTTCTTTTTTTTGCAATACTTAATATTGCCTTTATTAAATAAGGGCTTATCACTCCTTTGCCGTAATCTTCTATAATTATCGCTTTAAAATTTTTCGCGTTTTTCTTTACATAGGAGATTATCTTATCGGCTGTTTTTTTGCTCAAAGGGCTGATATGTTCCCTGTCCACCCTTACTACCTGCTGGTGACGCGCTACGATCCTTGTTTTCAATGTTGTATCTCGTCCGCTATCAACAATAACCCCCTTAATGTCCGTCTTGCGCTTTAAAAGCTTTTTAAGCGTTCTGCCCCATATGCCCCTTCCTATAATGCCTGTAATGGCCGCGCTCCCCTGAAGATCTCTGATACTGCAGGCGACATTGGCCGCTCCTCCGGGCATAAACGATTCTCTTTGCACATGCACAACAGGGACAGGTGCCTCAGGCGATATGCGTGATACCTCTCCCCAGATAAACTGATCCAGGATCAGGTCTCCTATGACCAGGATTTTAGACTCTTTAAATTTTTCAAGCAGATTTTTAAGCCTTGCTTTGTCAATGCTCATAATATCTTTCCCTTTTTTGAACTCCTTCTAATGCTCGTTATTTTAACACAGCACAGCCCGCGGAGTCAATCAGGATTCAGGCAGTTCCATTTTTATCAGGGTTGCCTGTGCTGTGCCAACAGGCACCTTAAGCAGAATAATTAAGGGCACCCTGCGCATATCCGCGCTGAACCAGATACGCATGCTGCCTTCGGCATTCAAGCAATCGTCAAACTGCCGCTCAGAGTCCCGCGTAGGCTCCACCTGAAAAGCCAGGAAGCGCCCTGCAGGGGTTTTAATGAAGTGCTCTCTGCGCGCGTATATCCTGACTGGAAAGTTTTTCTTGCCTCCGTTTACCATAATATCCACACACTTGTTTAAGACAACATCGTTCTTCCTGAAATAATAGAACACGCCCAGCGGGTCCAAGGTATCAGCGGTAATATCAACCTCATATTTGCCTTTCTTGTCAACAGCATTTACCTTTAGTTTTGTAAAGTCATAATCCATTTCCTTGAAAATAAATTTTTTATTTATGTGTGTCTGCGAATTGTATTGAATAGGCTTAAATGTATCCGCATCAACAATTGATTCTATACTTCCTTTTACATTATAGAAAAAAGAAAAAAAACCGGTTGTAGATGCTTTTAAAACCACCCGGCATGTTTTCCCATTATTCTGAGTTTTATCTTTTTTTACCTCTAGAGTAGCATCACCCACACGCATCCCCAGCCAGGAAACATTATAGGTAAGTTTTTCTCCGGGCACAAGTTTTCCCATCGGAGCAGCTATTGTTTTTGCCATCTCTGCTTCTGATTCAGGCGTAGCGCAGCCATGGATTCTCTCGCGGGTTTTAAAATAACTGCAGCCGTTAATACTCAAGCTGCAAACCAAAAATACGATCACAATTAAATTTCTTCTGTTCATGGAATCCTTTCTTCTTAAAGCATCTTCACTACCTGTTCATACACCTCATACGGGGTAATCTGGTACATGCAGCGGTTGTCTGTACATCCCTGCACATAGCAGGGAATTTCACAGCCTACGTCTTTTTGTAAAATTACTGTCTTGCCCGCTCCAACAGGGCCGGTCAAATCCGATGACGTGGGGCCGAAAATAGCCACTGTATTTGCGCCCACCGCCACAGATATATGCATGGGCCCTGAATCCGCGCTTACTACACAGTCTGAGGCTTTCATTATCGCCGCCAGCTGATGCAGTGTGGTTGAGCCTGTAATTCTCACCGGTTTTGTTTTCATCATTGATTCAATCCGCGCTGCCAGGCCTCTGTCTTTTTTCGCACCGGTAATAACCACTTTCAGCTTATTAATTTGCGCGAGCATATCACCCAATTTGGCAAAGTTCTCACTAGGCCAGCGCTTCATCATCCAGTTTCCGCCCGGATTTATAACCACATATTTCTCTCTCTCAGCGATACCGTTTTCTTTTAGGATCTGCTGCGCTTCCTGTTTATCTGTATTATTAATAAAAAATTCACAGTTGCGGTCCTGCGCTTTGATCCCGCAGCTTTTAAGAATATTAAGAAAATAATCAATCTTATGCATCAGCTTATCCGGCGCGGGAATTGATCTAGTCAGCAGAAAAGACCGGTTTTTGGTATTGTAGCCTGTGCGGCTTGGAATGCTGGCCAGGAACCCGATCATTGCCCTGCGCAGTGACGGATGCAGCACATAGGCCTCATCAAATCTTTTCTTCCTGAGATATCTGATGAATTTTATCTTTGCCAAGATCGTTTGATGCTTGCCGTATTCATCATAAACTATTATTTCATTGATATGCGGATTGTTCTTTAAAACCTCTTCACAGCGGGAAATAACCAGGCAGGCAATATGCGCGACTTCGTTTGCCTCCCTGAGCGCCTTAAGCACCGGGGTGGAAAAAACAACATCACCCAACCAGTTTACATTTATAACTAAAATTTTTTTCATTTTCTTTTTATACGCCTGTCTTTAAAAAAAGTATAATAGCCGGAAACCTGCACCCAGAAAACCAACATATTGTCCGAACTTTGAGATATTCTGATCCGGCGTATCGCGTAGGTATCGTTTAAGGAAATTTTTGCATCAGGATGCGTTGCCAACGCAGCTTTATAACCGGAAAGCTTTGCCATCTCCTTTACAAAAGGATTGAAATTACCGCAAGGATAACAAAAATAATCTATAACTGTATCGAGCTTTTTCTCTAAAATACGCTTAGACTCACTCAGCTCTTTAATTACAAACTCTTTACTCAGCGTATCCAGCGGGCAGTGACTCAGGCCGTGGCTTACAATCTCGATAAGCTCATCATCGTTAAGCTCTTTTATCTGCTCCCATCTCATCATATCCTGTTTGCCCACCCACTCAGGAACAACCGAAATCGTGGCCGGCATTTTGTATTTTTTTAAGACCGGATATGCGTCTGTATAGTTGTCAACAAATCCGTCATCAAAGGTAATAACCACTGATCTTTTATCCGGTTTTTTATTTTCTTTTAAAAGCGCCACGTATTCATCCATGGACAGGATATGGTAATTTCCCTTTTTTAAAAATCTCATCTGGCGTTCAAAACTCTCAGGAGATACAATCAGGCGAGAATTCTCCGCTCCCCGCGCGATACTGTGGTACATCAGCACAGGCACCGAATAAGCATTATATAAAAATATAGCGATAAAAATACTTACGGCAACAGAAACTATTACAAGGATCTTCTTTTTCATGAATCTTTCTTTATAGCTTCCGCATAGATCTTTTCAATATCAGCGGCCATCTTGCCCAGATTAAACCTCTCCTCAACTTCGTGCCTTCCCTTCTGCCCCAGGCGCATCGCTAAATTTCTGTCTTCCATCAGGTGCATGATTGCACTGGCTAAGGCCATGGGATTTCCCGGCTCAACAAGCAATCCGGAGACATCATGCTTTATGATTGAAGGTATACCCCCCACGTTTGAAGCAACAACAGGAACACCGCAGGCAAGCGCTTCTAATATGGAAAGCCCCAGTCCTTCCTGAAGAGAAGGCATTACAAATATATCTATCTCCTGCAATACTTCCGCTGTATTGGAAATAGAGGGCAGAAAAAACACCTTCGCGGAGATCTTAAGGTGTTCAGCCTGCTTGATGAGTTCATACTTAATCTTACCCTGGCCGAAAACAAACAAACGCGCGTCCTCAAATTCGCGGATGACCTCTGCCATTGCCTCAATAAGATATTTATGTCCTTTAACCGTAGACAGCCTTGCGATAATACCCACGGTTCTACATTTGTAATCAGGATCTAACCTTTTACCCATGATCCTAAACATATCGATATCTATTCCGTTATGTACAAGCTTGACCTTTTCTTCAGGCACGTAAAAATCGATCAGCAAATGTTTTTGCACAGCCTCGCTTATAGCGATTACTCGCTCACCCCAGGCCGGATAAAGCTGCCTGCCCATATTGCGCCGGAAAAAACCATGACAGGTGGACACAAAGGGAATCCCGGTAAGCTTGCTCATAAAACTGGCCAGAACCTGCGTAACCCGTGTCTGCGCATGGATAATATCAAACTTCTCCGTCCTGTTTAGCATCAGCAGCCTGATCAGGCTCATCATGATCATCGGGTTTAATTCACTTTTAGTATTGATCGGGATATTGATCGTGCGTATTGCGTTTCTTTTAAAAAGAGAATGCATGTCTCCTGAGGAGGACGCGCAGACTACCTCATGGCCATTATTGATCAACGCTTTGGCAAGCGAAAATGTATATGAACTTATCCCGCCAAAATTAATATGTGTTGTTATAAGCAGTACCTTCATAATTCCTCTATAAATCCGCTTTCCAGTTAACCGTTACCAGTTTAAGAGCTTTACATTAGATTAGTCAATAGCTCATAGCTGAGAGCTAATAACTTTTTGTACTATCCCCCAAGTAATGTTTACACTTTTAACCTGTAATTTTCCCTTACCGCTAACCGCTAAATGCTGTTTAAAAATTTATCCCGCATGCTTTGAAAACCCCGGCTTTAAAGCCGGAGATAAAAATAAATCTGCGGGATTCCGCTCAGAAACCCCGGGCTTTAGCCCGGGTAAGCTTCATTCTTTAGTTATTAAATTCATTGCTGCCTCATATACCTCTTCAACCGTAATCTCTCTCATGCAGTTTTTCCTGAAACATCTCGCAGCATAGCAGCCGGAACAAGACAACTCTTTTCTTATTAAAGCAGATTTTTCCGCAAATGGCAAATGCCGTGCAGGATCTGTGGGGCCGAATAGGGCGACAAAAGGCACTTTTAAGGCCGCGGCGATATGCATTGGCGCACTGTCAACTGTTATCAAAACCGCGCAGCGTTTGATCAAAGCGCCAAGCTCCATCAATGACGTTTTGCCTGCGGCATTTACCGGCCTGCACTGCGTATGCTTTATTATTTCATCGATAGCACCTTTGGAATACTTTGTGCCTGTAAAAACAATACGCGCGTTAAATTTATAAGAGAGCATATCAGCTAGCATAGCGTAAGACTCAAGCATCCAGGCCTTGCTCACCCAGCGGGGGCTCCCCAGCGCGTTTATACCTATAAGCATCTGCTTGCTGCTATGCCAACTCTGCTTCAGGAACTCCTGCACATTGAACTCATCATGAACGCTTAGCCACAACTCAAGCCTTTTATCAATATTACCTTCTATCCCAAGGCTTTTAATGACCTGAAACTGGTGTGTTACCGGATCGCAGTTTTTCATTGTATCTTTACTGCCGTAATTGAGCAGAAATCCCAGTTTTTTATTGTTAAAACCGAAACGCTGTTTTATGCCCGCAAAAAAAGCGATCATATGGCTCAGATTATTATTTTGAAAATCAACACAGAAATTAAAACCCTTCTGTTTGATCTCCGTAATCTTTTTCATGGCCTCGAAAAATCCCTTATGCTTTAAAATTATCAGGCCGTCAATATACGGGCATAACTGCAATACATCCTTGAACTGGTTTTTTATCAAAACCTCAATCTGAGCATTTGGGAATTTTTGCCTTAGAGCCCGCAAGGATGGTGTTATTAAGATCGCATCCCCTAATGCACCCAGTTTAATCACCAGAATCATTTTTTTGTCTACCACTTCCCTATAAAGATCTATAGTATTTCGCACAAGAACCTCTAAGGAGAAATTGTCTTCAACCTTTTTTCTTAAATTTCTGATACATTCATCTGAGAGTTTCCTGTCTTTTAAAAGCCGCACCGCCGCATCCGCGATCTCATGCGCGTTGGCCGGCTCAACTAGAAGTCCATCTTTCTCATGCTCGATTATCTCAACCACACCGCCGACTTTTGTCGCCACCACCGGAACGCCTACGGCTCCTGCCTCAATAACAACTCTTCCGAAAGCCTCCTGCGTTGTTGTTGAAAGTACTAGAAGGTCAAGTTTCTTCAATATACCCGGTATATTCTCAACATTGCCGAGAAATTTCACTTTATCCGTAAGGTTAAGGTCCTCAACCAACATTTTAAGTTCATTTAAATACTGATTTTTGTGCTCCGGGGCCTCTCCGATAATTAATGCCTTTGCCTGCGGGAATTCACTCAATATCCCGGGTAATGCCTTAATAAAATGAATATGCCCCTTAAGCGGGGTTATCCTTCCTATTATCCCAATCACCTTCTGTTTTGCAAGCGTTACTGCTTTTTTTTCAAATTTAAACTCATTCAAATCTACGCCGCGATATATCAGGCGTATTTTTTCCTTCTGCACCCCGAAATCATGCATCATGTGCCTGCCGATTATCTGACTGATAACTATCACTCTTTTTCCCCAGCCCATAACGGCTGAAAAAAAGTGCTTACTGTAATATCCGTGGCATGTTGTTACCAATTCCGCTTTTGTGGACAGCGTCGCGAAAAAAGCGATCCAGGCAGGCACACGGCTTCTGGCATGCACGATATCTATGTTTTCCCTTTCGATAATTTTTCTGAGTTTACTCACGCACCAGATAACCGAAAGCAGAGATTTCCTATGCACAGGCATTGTATAGTGCACAGAAGAAGCAGCCTCAAGGCCTTTAACAAGTCTTCCTCCGCCTGACACTACAACTGATTTATGCCCGCTTTTAACCAGCGCATCAGCTAGGTCTACGGTTCCTCTTTCAACTCCCCCGCTTTCAAGCTCCGGAAGGATTTGTAAAATATTCATAAGAAATCATTTCATGATTTAGCTTTAAGGCCTAAGCCTTAAGCCCTGTATTAACCGCCAATTGTATAATTTAAAATAAGTTTTTACAGTTATAGCCTGAAAAGGCTACGGTCAAGGTTACATTTCACAAACAATAATTAATCAATTATAGCTATTAAAGTATTTTATCTTGTATCGCCTTATTCAGTTTTTCATTGTCATCAAGTTTTACAAGCGAAAACGCCCCTTTTTTAAAATTAGTCAGCTCATCATAAAAAGCGCCGTGATGGGCAATACGCACGATCTTTTCTTTTTCAAGATGATCAATGAATTTTTCATGCTTTGTTTTTCTACCGGCTGACTTTTTCTTTAACGCAAGCACGATTGTATATACATCCGCAGCCGCTGCCTCAGAAACCATAGAGATACTCTCTCCGGTAACAACTACAACATCAGCCGCCCCTAAAATACCGTTGACCGCGAAGTCATAATTCTTCTCGTTGGGAAAAACTTTAAAGATACATCGCGGATAATTTTTCAGGCTCTTTTTTATGTACTCATCAACATTATTCGGCGTGCGCCTGGATGTAGAAAGCAGAATCTCGGCATTATGCTCATCCGCGAACTTTTTAAGTTCCTCAATTAATTTTTCCGCAAGCCCCACATCAAGTGAATAATATTTGGAATCCCCGCCGATCAGCACCCCGATTTTAAGCCCTTTCTTAAGCTCTGCATATTCCCCCAGCTGCTCCTTTGCCTCTGCCAGGCAAACGGGAGAGACCATGTTTAAAGCCCCGTGCGTCATGACCACATTCTTCTGGGCCCTGGCCTGATCATGATAAGGTATGATTGAAAGGTCAAAATCCCTTTCTGAAAAAGGTGCCGGTTTCATCAGGCATACTGTTTTTGCCAGATTTTCCTTAGCCAGCAGCAGCCCAGCAGCCCGGGTTGAGGAACCGGTACAAACAATAATATCAGCATAAGCGGCTTCAAGTTTATTAAAGGAATCCGCTGTTAATGCCATCTCAAGATACCTCATCGGATTTCGGATAATTCTCCCGAATAATAAAGCAGCGAGGTTAAGCATTTTTTCCGTAACATGACTTTTAAAAACAACATCCAGCTCAACGGCCTTAACCGGGCTGGTTTGCTCAAACACGCACCTTGCCACAGCCTGCGCCTGGCGCAGATGTCCGGTCTTTCCGTCCTTAAGGATCAGAACCGTCCTTGCGCTTGTATATTTCCAGCGCCTGTTTCCCCAAAGCCAAAGATGCGGTTTTTTTCTGATATGCCGCTCAAGTACTTCGCTGTATTTCGCGGCGCCTCTTTTTACGAATTCCTCAATATCCTCACCTTCACGAATCTGTATGGGTTCCTCAATCACAAGCTCATGGTTGAAGCCCTTTCCATGCCGCAGGTTAAAAGCAGGCAGAATCGGGCTGCCTGTTTTTCCGGCTATCCTAAAAGCCCCCTCAGCAATAAAAACAGGCCTGCCGAATAGATCCAGCAGCTGTCCCGCCCTGCCGCTTTGGTCCCCGATCATACCGACAATGCCGTTTTGCTTAAGGTTTTTAACTATTTCCCTAAGCTGCATCCCCTTTTGAATAACCTTTGTTCCCCTTACCTCACGGCTATGGTTAAGCAGGTAATTTAAAAGATATGGCTTCTGCACTCTGGCTAAGGCATGCATCTTATATCCGTAATGCGCTGAAATACTCGCGCAGAGCTCCCAGTTACCGTAATGCGCGCTTAAAAAAACAATACCTTTTTTTTCAGCCAGCGCTTTTTTAACCCTTTCTATATTTCTGACTTTCACATATTTGCCGAAATAATTATCGCTCATACGAGGCATAAGAAAAAGTTCCATAATATTCAAGCCGAAGTTCTTGAACATTTTTATAATAATCTTTTTGCGTTTTTCCCAGCTTAGCATTTTCCCGTAAGCCGCCTTAAGGTTGGCATTGGCTATCCTTCTTCTTTTAATGTGGATATAATAAGCAGCCGTACCAAAAAAAACACCAAAATTAAGCACAGCGTTTACCGGCAAAATACGTGTTAGCAGTACCAGAATGCTAATTGGTAAATAAAGCAGATACGCGCTCCAGGAATCTTCCCTCATTTTTCTCAACCTCTAATTTGATTTTCAACACCAATATTTCAACCTCAAGCTGTTTATCTGTCATTGCAGCCTTGATCCTCGGTTCATCTTTTGCCGTGGTTATGATTGATCTTACCTTTAATGCAAGGCACCTGGCAATAATTGATTGCATCTGTTCATTTGTAAAAGCATGGTGATCCTCAAAATAAAAATTTTCCGTTATCCGCGCACCCAGGCCCTGCACAGTTTTATTGAATAATTCAGGTTGGGCAATAGCGCACAGCAGCGCGACTTTCTCATCCCTAACATATGAAAGCTCCCTCTTTTGAGCGTTAATTACATTATATAAAAATTCAGGAACATGGCTGCTCTTGAATATCTCGGCCTTTTTATTATATTTGCGCAATTTATTTATAATCTCTTCAACTTTCCCTGGCGCCTGATCTGTATGCGTGAGCATAAAAATCTGCGCATTAGCGAGATAGCACAAGGGCAGCCGCAGCAATCCCCGAGGCAGAACATACCCAAAGCCGAATGGGTTCAGGCAACTAACACAGACTATATCAAGATCCTTGCCTGTTTTTAGATTCCCAAAAGCATCATCAAGTACCGCAACTTCGCAACCCATCTCATCCTGCGCTAATTTAAGCGCCACAGGCCTGTCCCTATTAATTATAACCTGTGCCTCGGGAAACCTGTTTTTAAGCATCTGCGGTTCATCCGCGGCAAATCCATGCCTGCCCTGAACGCCTTTATAGCCGCGGCTGATTATCGCGACACGCTTTTTCTCCTCTATCAGATATTCGGCAATCCTCTCAACAAGGGGCGTTTTACCTGTACCTCCCACAGTTATATTCCCGACACTGATAACTTTTATATCATGTCTGATTACACTCTTAATGCCGAAACGGTAAACAAGCAGTCTAAGAATAAGAATACCGGAGTAAATCAGCGATAAAAAGTAGAGAAAAATTCCCATGGCCCGGCTTAGGGTATCTTTTTTTTCCCCTGCTGCGATAAGCAGCAGATATTGCTTCATTCCTTTTCTGTCTTTTTCAGATATTCCAGCCATGCTTTTATCTTTTTCTCATAGCCCATAACAGTTGGTTGATAATAGTTCTTCTTTTTTCTCATATACTCCTGTTTTACATAATGATTCTCAAAATCATGCGCGTATTGATAACCCGCGCCGTGATCCAGTTTCTTCGCGCTTTTATATGAAGCGTCCTTTAAATGATCAGGAACTTCCTGGCTTGCTTCATTTGCAATGTCATGCGCTGCCTTTTCAATACCTAAATACGAGGCATTGCTTTTAGGAGCACAGGCCACATAAACAACCGCCTGGGCCAGAGGGATCCTCGCCTCAGGCATACCCAGAACCTCTACTGCCTCAAATACGGCATTGGCCAGTACAAGCGCCTGGGGATCGGCATTACCCACATCCTCAGACGCGCAGATCAGGATTCTTCTGGCAATAAAACGCGGATCCTCACCCGCATAGATCATTTTTGCCAGCCAGTAAAGCGCTGCGTCAGGATCAGTACCCCTCATACTTTTAATAAAAGCAGAGATCACATCATAATGATCGTCTTCGTCTCTATCGTAACGGATAATCCTTTTTTGTATAGATTCCTCAGCCACTTCCTTTGTAAAATAGATCTTTTTGTTTTTGTCTTTATCCTGATCTATTGTTAAAATGCCCACCTCAAGAGCGTTCAAGGCACGCCTTGCATCACCGTTGCTTATGAGGCAGATATGCTCCAAAGCGCCTTTTTCAAGTTCAACGCGCAGATCACCTATTCCTCTTTCTTTATCTGCTAATGCAGCTTTTAATATTAATAAGATCTGCTCAAGTGAATGCGGCTTAAATTCAAAAACATGCGAACGCGAGATCAGAGCAGGAACAACATAGAAAAAAGGGTTATGCGTTGTCGCCCCTATCAGGATAATGTTGCCCAGTTCTACATCTTCTAAAAATATATCCTGCTGAGCTTTGTTAAAACGGTGAATTTCATCAACGAAAAGGATCGTACGTATATTGCGGGTTTTTTTTAATTTCTTTGCCGCAAGCAGCTTCTCTTTGACTTCCTTGATACCCGCCGCCGCCGCATGCACAGAATCGAATTCAGAATTTGTTAATTTGCTGATAATATACCCTAAAGCACTTTTTCCCGTGCCCGGGGGGCCATAAAGGATAAGCGAGCTAATCCTATCCAAATCAATCAATCGCCTCAGAAGCTTGCCCGGGCCCAAGACATGGTCCTGCCCGACAAACTCCTCAAGATTACGAGGCCTCATTTTTAAAGCAAGCGGAGAATTTTTTGAAATTTTTTCTTCTTTACCAGCTTTTTCTAGCTCAAAAAGATCGTTTTTAGCATTCATACTCACCACACGCCTTTTATTCTGAAAAAAAATTCCCCGCGCATTGCCGCAGACACTTGATGATTATTGAACCCGGTCTCACCAGGTGGGTACCCTCTTAACCAGCCCACAGGCAGGCTAAAGTTAGGTTCCCTATAATCTTATAATGGTTCAAAATATTACCAAGTGCTCACAAACATGGCAGGGAAAATTCTATTGAATATAATTTAACACAAATCGAGAAAAAAAGCAAGAAAAAACAGCTGCTCATCAAATATTTTTCCCTCTTAATTTGAACTTAGATTCAACCTTCTTAAATATCTTTGCATATACATATTTTTATCGAGATCTCGATAGGAAACTATAAGGTCTCCTTTTTTTAGCAGCGGAGCCATGTAGCGCAGGGCATTTTGAAAGTCATCAACTGCAATAGAAACAATAATATTATCGAAGTCCTTCCTGGAGCGTTCAATAACAAGTAGTCCCTCACCCGAAAAACTATACACAGTACTCCTTGGTATACTTTGTAATAAAGAGTTGATTTTTTCCAGTTTAGGTTTTTTTTTCGAAGCGAAATTTTTAAAACAGCCGTCTTCGCAAAACTCAAATATCTGGTAAGTGGCAAAAAACAGCGACTTATCCAGGAATAACGGACTTACTGACTGATAGTACATCTGCCATGTGCCGATTAAATCGCTTTGTTTTGCCTTTCTGGACTTCTCAGTAAACTCATTTTGAGAAAAACACATATTACAGGTGAGCAAAAAACAGCTAAAAATCAAAAGGAATTTATTCATTGTGCAATTTGTTTTTATTTCAGTCTATTCTGTCTTTCCCGTCATTTTTCAAGATACTTGTCTACAATTTCACTCTCAATTATTTCAGCCGATAAGCTGATCCTTATTCTGTATGTCTTATTTTTCATTACCCCTTCTATTTCATAAATTTTCTCAACGTCTTTTCCCTCAATAATTTTTGCTTTAATAACTTTTAATCCACTTACCTCTTTTCTTGCAGCAAGCAGAATATTACCAGGCACTCTGCTGATTGGAACCTCACTTTCTATTCCTTTTCCCGAATCACCCCCAAGGATATCTCCATTTGAATCAACCATTACCTCATACGCATTCTGTCCAACCGCTCCATCAAGCAGATAGACAATCTGACCGTCATCCTTTGTAATTATCTTTGCATCAAGAAGCCTGATGCCGGCAACTTCTTTTTTAGCCGCGTTAATCACCTTTTTAGGCACCTGTGAAAGAGGAAGCCCCTCTTGGATATCCTTTGCCCTACTGAGACCCGCCAGCGAAGGGATTAAGATAATTAAGGTTAAAAAGAGTATTGTTTTTTTTATCTTCATTTTTCCTCCTTTTTTTGACACTATCTGGTTTTAAGCGCTACTTGAAATACACAGATAATCCCTGCATTAACAAATGAATACCGATTGCCGCAATAAAAAGGCACAGAATCTTTGATATAACCATGCAGACAACTTTACCTAAAATCATATAGATCTTATCAATAAACCTGAGCATCCCCCAGGCAAACGTAAATACAACGATTATTGATATTGCCGCGATAAAAAATCCATGCTCCGTAGAAATAACCAATACACACATCATTGCCCCGGGCCCGGCAAGTATAGGACAGGCTATCGGAACCGCCCCGATATGATGCGCGTCCTGGCTTCTAGAGCTTAAAACACCTTTAACCAGCCCCCCGAAAACCAAATGGTCGATAGCAATAATTAAAAGCAGTAATCCGCCCGCAGCTAACAGATCAGACATGTTGATCTGAAAAAAATTAGTAAGAATTTCCTTACCCGTGATAGCAAAAACAAAAAGTATGGAAAGCGACGTGATTATAGCGGTTCTAAAGGCATCCGCCCTTTGTTTGGGTGTGATGTTATTTGTAAGTTCAAGAAAGATGGGTAGGCTGCCTATGGGATTTACAATAGCAAAAAGGATAAGGATTGATTTAAGAAGTACTGTCCATTCCACACTAAACCTCCATCATTTTTTGAAAAATAAAGCGTATGAAAATCCGGCTTCTAAGTTAGCTATCTCAAGATAGCATTCAAACGAGTGAGCAATTCATTTTGTACTTTTGAATGAACCAAATTAACCTGTTCTTCGGTAAGTGTAGCATCAGGGCTTTGATACTCAATTGAAAATGCAAGGCTTTTAGAATCAGTCTGCACCTGATCTCCGGAGTAAACGTCAAAAAGCTCTATTTTTACAGCTAACGCTCCGGCGGTTTCTTTTATAATATCCATTGCCAGCCCAGCAGCCACATTCTTCTTGACCACCAGCGCTATATCTCTAACAACCGAGGGATATCTGGCAACCGGAGTAAAACAATACTCTTTTTTTCTGTTTAGGCAAAGCGCGGCGACATTTATCTGAGCAAAGAATATATCTTCTGAGATATCGAAATTTTTACATACCTTTTTACTTATCTTACCTAGCTCAGCTATCACCTGCCCCTTAACCGTTATAACTGCTGATTGCTCTGAGGAAAAATAATCCAGTTTTTTATTTTCAAATTTATACTCACTAATACCAAAACTATCAAGCATGGACTCGATCACGCCCTTTAAGTCATAAAAAGTTACTCTTCTGGAATGGTCCTTCCAGTTTTGGTATGCTGTTCCGGTTAGGGCAATAGACGCAAATTCCGTTTGAGAAAATTTATTTTTTACCCTTTCATAGATACTGTCTATTTCAAAAACTCTAATCTGTTTGATCCTCCGGTTTAAATTTGTATTGATCACCTTCAAAGTGGAAGGTAAAAGCGATGTGCGCAATGCCTCCTGTTCAGCGCTTAAAGGATTCATCACCAGCACCCGGTTCCCTCCATCAAGCATCGCATCGTCCAGGCTGCGAGTGCTCAGGAGAGTAATTGTCACAATCTCATTTATTCCCTGGCCCAGAAGCAGCCGCCGCATTTTTGATTTTGTCATATAGATATCGGTGTAAGCTGAGTCAATACGCGCTTTGATCGGCGGCATAGACTCCTCGATTTTATCAAATCCTTCAATCCTTGCCAGCTCCTCTATTAAATCTTCCTCAAGAGCCACATCATCACGGAAACTTGGTACCGTAACACTTAAGCAATTCTTGCCTTTGCCCGGCTTAATGGTAAATCCCAAAGACTGAAGTATGGACTTTACTCTTGCGGCCGTTATCTTCATGCCTATGAGGCGTTCGAAATTTTCAGTTTTAAGCTGTATTATGCGTGTGCCGCCTCTGATGTAATTGACATCAAGAAAGGGCTCTTCGGTATTACCGCCGCAAATCTCCTTATAAAGATATGCCGCGCGGCAGGAGGCAAAAAGTACATTTTCACTATCCACCTTTCTTTCAAATCTATAGTTAGATTCTGTAGAGAGACCGAGTTTACGTGATGCTCTGCGTATAGTCACCGGGTCGAAATAAGCCGATTCAAGTAAAATATTTTTCGTGCTGATTGATACCTCTGTCTCTATTCCGCCCATAATACCGGCAATAGCTACCGGCTTGACACTATCGGCAATAACAAGTATCGATTCATCCAATTCTCTTTTTACGCCGTCAATGGTAATAATGGTTTCGCCCTTCTGGGCGCGGCGCACGATTATTCTATTGCCTTCAATTTTGTCAAAATCAAAAGCATGCATAGGCTGGCCTGTTTCATAAAGGCAATAGTTAGTAATATCCGCCGCGTTGTTTATTGTTCTTGCGCCCAGCGACTCTATAGAGTTTTTCATCCACGGCTCGGATTCACTAATCTTCACATCCCTGATCAATCTTCCGATATAGCGCGAACAGGCTTTAACATCTTTTATCTGGATGGAAAACGGCTTTTTCATCGAAGCCTTTACTTTTAAAGGCAGCGCTTTAGGGATATTTATGTTTCTTATACCACTGACCGCCGCAACCTCCCGCGCGATCCCCAGCAAGCTCAACCAGTCAGGGCGGTTAGAAGTAATCTCAATATCAAATATTGTATCTGCTCCTGTTTTCTGGATATCGCCTACTTCCAAACCGGCACTGGTAAGCTTTTCCGCAAGCTTTTGCGGAGTAATTTTTACATCAACATATTTTTTAAGCCAAGATAAAGATATCTTCATTTTTTTCAGCTGAATTGTTTTATGAAACGCATGTCATTTTCAAAAAACAGGCGAATATCGTCGATTCCGTATTTAAGCATGGCAATTCGCTCAACCCCCATGCCGAAAGCAAAGCCGGAATA